>CP047920.1:600000-848784 GCA_010202645.1 Candidatus Saccharibacteria bacterium oral taxon 488
GCGCTGAGCTAGTCGCTGGGCCTCCAGCAATTTGTCGTGCGATTCAAGCCACTTCAGCCGCTCGTCAAATTCTTTCTCAATACCAGTGATGGCTTTTTCAATTCGTTCACGCGGCGTCGAATAGTGGCTAGACGGGAAAATCGTCAGGCTAGCTGGCTGATCCAAAATCTCGCCAGTCAGCGGATCGATTCGCGTTAGTCTCTCAATTTCATCGCCAAAAAACTCCACTCGCACCGCCGTGTCCTGCCCAGCCGGGAAAATATCCACCACATCGCCACGCACCCGAAAAGTACCGCGTGCAAAATCAACATCATTACGCTTATACTGAATGTCGGTCAACAAACGAATGAACTTATCCTGAACCCGCCGCTCGCCGACCGTCAATTGAATGGCCATATCAGCATACGTTTCCGGCGAACCGATACCGTAAATACAAGACACGCTCGCCACGATGATAACGTCGCGTCTCGTTAACAGTGCCGAGGTTGCCGCATGCCTGAGCCGATCAATCTCATCATTAATTTTCGAATCTTTCTCAATATAGGTATCGCTACTGGCGATGTAGGCCTCCGGCTGATAATAATCAAAATAGCTGACGAAATAATGCACCTCATTATCCGGGAAAAATTCCTTAAACTCAGAAAACAGCTGCGCCGCCAAAGTCTTATTGTGCGCCAGCACCAGCGTCGGCACATTAGCTCGAGCGATGATATTCGCCATGGTAAACGTTTTACCCGAGCCTGTCACGCCTAGCAACGTCTGCTCACGCTCGCCCCGCTCCAGCCCCGCCATTAACTGAGCAATCGCCGTTGGCTGATCACCGGTCGGCTGATAGTTGGAGACGAGATTAAAGGCGCTCATATCATTACTATTGTAGCATTATTGACAAATAATAACTTTTCATGATATAGTTAACTAGTTATTAGCGATAAAACAAAAAGAAGGGGCACTTCAATGACTCCACAAAATACATGTATTCCGCGTGACGTACAGCTACAGGCTGCGATGTTCCACCTTGGCAAGATGGAAGACGAAATCCAGAGCGGCTACGAAATTCTCCGGAAATATCAGAAAACAGTAACGATATTTGGTTCAGCACGTACTGATCCAAATAGTGCTTATTATGACGCTGCAAAAGAAACAGCTGAGCAGTTAGCCAAGCTCGGTTACGCCATTGTTTCTGGTGGTGGACACGGCATCATGGGCGCCGCCAACGAAGGCGCTAATAAGGCCGTCCAAGAGGGAGCGCGAGCTGCTGGCGGTGAATCGATCGCATTCAATATTCGCCTGCCGCATGAACAGGAAGTTAATAAATATGCCACCGAGGTGTTTGAGTTTCAGCACTTTGCGCCGCGGAAGATCGTCATGACGATGTTTGCTAATGCCTATATTTATTTCCCAGGCGGCTTCGGTACGTTGGATGAACTGGCGGAGATATTGACGCTGATCCAGACTGAAAAAGCCAACCGTGCGCCGGTAATCTTGTTCGATACAGCGTTTTGGAGCGATTTGGACGCCTTTTTCCGCAACCATATGCTGGCCGAGGGAGCTATCGTCGAAAAAGACCTGGATATTTATACTATCACCGATAGCGTTGACGAGATCATTGAGCTGGTACAAGCAAATAAGACCTATTGCTGATCACCTATCGTGTCAATTCAGGCTTTTGGGGATTTCTTCGGAGTATTTGCGTTTTGCTGGGACTTTTTATGAGGTTTTTTGCTAGTAGATTTTTTAGATTTTACGGGCGCGGCAGCTGACTTGCGACGTTTTGGTTTAGCGTTAGCTACCGGTAGCCGGAACGGCGACGCGGACTTGACTGGCTCACTGACGGCCGAGGCAACATAGCAAATCCCGCCCTCGCAGACGACACGCTCAACAGTCGGCGTGTGCGTGCGCGGATGGGCTGAAAAACGACGGGTTATTTCATAGCCAAGCCCGCGCTTACCAGATTCGATACGATGCTGACCGTATGGTAATTGATGATGATAATTTTCGACGATATCCACCGGATGAAATGAGATAACCTGCCCGTCAAAATCCATCATCACCCAGTCGCTAGCTCTCGCCCAGGCTGTCTGATCAATCTGCGGCGCAGCAGCCATTAGCGCCTGATACACTTCTCTGCCCGTCGTGTCCGCCGGATCAAGCCCAAGCGCACGGATAATTGAATGAGCCCGAGCTAAAATCTCAGTAATCAACCTCACATCGCTATCATCGCCGGCCATTCGTCTGAGCTCGCTCACGGCAACTCGTGTCCGCACTGAATCACCCAATAATTTTGTTAAGTTTCTTGACATTAAAACTCCTTTTCGCTTAGTGGCATGGCATGTAGTCGTGCACCTTGATATAAGATACCAGTTTTAGCACCGATATGATTAACAACCGAGCTTGAATTTGCGCTGGCAAATACTACTGCGTCCTTCAGCTGGGCGCCATGAGCCCACTGACTCAAAAAACCACTGGCAAATGCATCACCTGCACCAGTCCGATCAATTGCCGGCACGTCCTCGTACATCGCCGCCCTGACAATCGTTACGCCATCAGACGCCATCGAGCCATTCACGCCATCTGTCAGCAGCACCACCGGCACGAGCTCTTTCGCTCGCCGCACCAGCTGTTCCAGATCATCACCCGGCACTAACTGCTGCATCTCTTCTTTATTCAGCGCCAATACCTCCACATCATCCAGCAGTCCCATTAACTTCTCGCGCAGTGCTAGCTCTCGCTTGCCTGGATTAAAGCAAATTTTCATACCAGCTGCTCGAGCCTCATGGAATACCTTATCCAAGACCGTCATCTGACCTGCTAATGTTGATACATACAGCCAATCAGCCTCAATATCCGCCACGGTAAAATCAGCCGCGTGATAATGCGTTGATGCACCGCGATACGTCAAAATTGTCCGCTCACCGTTTGGCGCCAATAACAATACCGAGTAGCCCGTATTGTATTTTTGAGAAAATCGAACATACCGCGTATCAACATTCTCGGCGTCCAGATCATCCAACACCGCTTGGCCAGCCGGATCACGGCCGACAACGCCCAAAAACATCACTTCGTGGCCCTGCCTGGCAAAGGTTACCGCGGCATTCGTCGCACCACCACCTGTCGAAAAATGGATCTGGTTGACGTCGGCCTTGGCACCAAGTTCTAACTTAGCAAAACAACGTTCTGGACTATCGCATACCGGAGCCAAGGCGTCTGACTGGCTTAAAAAAACATCCTGCACGCCTGCACCGACAGTAATAATTTTCGCCATTACACCACCGCCTTTCCGGCTGAATCGAAGGCTTGAATTTTCGCCTCAACTACTTCCTGAACGGCCGCGTACACTGGTGGCATTAGTTTGACGATGGCGTATTCATTCGGATTTTCGCGCAAGGTCTTTTCCAGCGTCGTACGAAAGGCGTAGCGCATGTCGGAATTAATGTTAATTTTAGAAACGCCAATTTTCGCCGCATCCTTAAAATAATGCAGCGGCGTGCCTGATCCGCCATGGAGCGAAATCTGGCAGTGCAGCGCTTCGCGGATACGTGCTAATAATTCCAAATCCAAAACTTTCGGCACTGGATACAACCCATGCAAATTCCCCACTGCCGCTGCAAATGTGTCGATCCCCGTTGCCTCAACAAATGCCCGCGCACCTTCTGGCGTAGAGAAAGTTTTCTTAATTTCTTCATAGTCAATCGCCTCGGTATGGACGTTTGACGAACCCCAAAAATAATGCGGCTCCGACTCTACCAACGCGCCGGTGAACTTGGCGTACTCGACAACTTCGCGAGTTTTGGCGATGATTTCCTCATCCGAGGCATCGTGATTTGCCTGGGAAATATCGATATGCACAAACTCATAACCCGCGTCAATCGCCCGCTTGCAACCCTCGACCGTTGGCCCGTGATCCAGGTTCAAATACATCTCGATGCCGTATTCAGCCTTATAATTATCCACCAAATCGCGCACGTTCTCCAGCCCCATGGCTTTAACTTCAGCATCCGATACTTCCACCAGCACCGGCGATTGGAGTTTCTGCGCCGCGCGCGCTACCGCGATCAGCGTTTCTTGATTATCAATATTAAACGCCCCGACCGCAAAATGTTGCGCCCGTGTCCGCTGCATCAAATGGCGCGCATGCGTGGTATTGCGCCGAATGTCAGAAATTGTCAGTCCCATATACCCTTTTATCCCTTATGCTACTTATGGTTATTATAGCAGCGGTGACGGAAAATGAAAAGAGGCGAAGGGGTTTTACGATTTATTTTTGTACGGTTTTCGTCAAAATGCTGGCCTTGATTTTTTGGCTCATCATGGGGTCAATCCTGATGAGGGAATTTGGTATTTTTACTTATGCAGCAGCATGGGAGATCGCAACACTTGTGACAATTTCCTGTATAGCTGTAGACGCTCGAGAAATTCCCTGGCGCCTGCGTAAGCCTAAATAAATGACAGGTTATCTTTTACGTGCCGGACAATTGTTTCAACATCTAGTCCATGCTTTTGCCATAATTCAGCTACCGAGCCGCTTTCGCCGAACTGGTCGCGGACGCCGATGCGCTTTATTTTGACTGGTAATTTCTCGCTGAGCACTTCCGCCACCGCGCTGCCAAATCCGCCGGCAATTTGCCCTTCTTCTGCTGTCACCACGCGGCCGCATTTTTGGGCGGCAGCAACGACCGCTGCTTCGTCTAGCGGTTTGATAGTGCTAAAATGCACGACTTCTACCTGAACGCCGGCGTACGCCAATTGTTCCGCCGCCATGAGGAGTTGATACGTCATCGTGCCAGTACCTAGTAACGCCACATCAGTGCCTTGGCGCAGTACGGACGCTCGGCCGATAGCCACCTCACCATCCAAAAACAGCGGCATGTCAGCTCGCGGCAATCGCACGTAATTTGGCCGCGAATCAGCCGCCATCACTGCTGCCATCATTTCGGCCTCGTAGGCATCACCCGGTGCCAAGACCACCATGTTTGGCAGACTCCGCATCAGCGCGATATCTTCCAGCATTTGGTGCGTCGCGCCGTCCGCACCGACATTCAGCCCGGCGTGCGAACCGACCAGCTTGACTGGCTGGTCATTCAGACAAATCGTCGTCCGAATTTGTTCCCAATTACGCCCCGGACTGAACGCCGCATAACTGGCTGCAAACGGAATATTACCCATCGCTGCTAGTCCTGACGCCACAGTCACCAGATTTTGCTCTGCCACACCAACCTCAATGAACCGCGGCGCACCGATTCGCTCGGTAAATTCGCCAAAGCCAACACTTTCCGCCAAGTCGGCGCTTAGTGCCACAACCTGACTATTGTTCATTGCTGTGTGAACTAACCCATGGCCAAAACCGAGCCGCATCGATGCGGTATTTCCCGCACGCCAATCATCCCGCAACATGCTCATACGCCCACCCCCTCTTCCGACTGTTTCTTAGCCAGTAAACCCAATTGTGTCAGCGCCGCGACGGCCTGCTCGGCATTTGGCGCCTTGCCGTGCCATCGATAATCGCCCTCCATAAAATCAACGCCGCGCCCAGGTACCGTATGCGCGATAATCACGCTCGGTTGCTCGCGTACTGCCTGTGCTGCTTCAATTGCCGCGATAATTCGCGCCACGTCATGCCCGTCGATTTCCTGCACCTGCCAACCAAAACTGCGCCACTTCTCACCCAAATCATTCAGCGGCATGACTTTTTCTGTATCGCCGCCAATTTGAATAGTATTACGATCAACGATAGTGATTAGCCGGCCTAATTTATACTTGGCTGCAAACATCGCCGCCTCCCAAATATTGCCTTCATTAAGTTCACCGTCACCTAAACTACAATATATGAAGCGTTCCGAATTCTGTAAATACTGCAAATGATATGCCATGCCAGCAGCCTGACTGAGACCGCAGCCAAGCGGCCCGCTCGTCGTCTCTAGCCCTGGTAATTTTACCCGCTCCGGATGCCCTTGTAGCCGCGAGCCAAACTGCCGCAAACTCATTAACTCTGATTCCGATAAAAATCCGCGCATCGCCATCGCCGCGTATAGCAGTGGTGCATAATGGCCATTACTCATGACGAACAGATCGCGATCAGGCCAATCCGGCTCTTCTGGCCGCAATCTAAGAATCCGAAAATACAGTACCGCCATCACATCAGCAAACCCCAGCGGTCCCGCCACATGACCACTACCAGCAGCCGTCACTTGGCGAATAATCAGCTGCCGTAACTCTTGCGCCTTCTTTTCTAGCTGGCCAGTCGTGAGTTGGCTCATGGTAAACTACCCGAGCACACCCGTCTTGCTAATTTCCTGCTGGAGTTTAGCGAACATTGCTGGTGGATCAGTTGCTTTTTGGATTGTCCCACCAACGTTCAGGACGTTCACGCCGCCCTGAACAAGGCTATAAGCATTGTCAACCATCACACCACCATCCCAACCAATTTCAACATTCGGATTAATCATCTTGACGAGCCGAATTTTTTCCAGCTGCATCAGGCTGGCTGTTCCGCCAAACTTACCTAGCTCACCGCTGAAAATCAGGACATGCTCTGCCTCTTTGATAAGCTCTTCGACGGTTTGCGGCACTGTTGGCCTCAGTAGTGCTAGCCCAGCCATAATACCCGAGCGCTTAATTTCTTTGAGTGCCCCCAACACGTCGCCTTCGGCCTCGGCATGAATAATAATCAAATGCGGCCTCAGTGCGATTAACTTCGGTACATACTCATCTAGTTTGTTCACCATGGCGTGAATATCAATCGTCCAACCTTCTGGTGCCCATAATTCTGGGATGCTGACCGTAAAGGTTGGCGCAAACTCACCGTCAGTTAAATCGATATGCACCCGCTCAGCAAAGCCAGTAATTCTATCGACTTGCTCTTTGTATTGCTGGGCATTTTCTGCCAAAATTGCCGGAGCGATAACACTACTCATACGATTTCATCCAGTTGCGCATTGCGCCGATTATACCGCGGGGCATCCGCGTATGCAGTATTGAGCCACGTTTCAACAATACCCTTCCAGGCAGCCTCGTTATCCTCGAGGACCCTAGCCGGCAGACACAGTACATTCGAATTATTGTCACGCCGTGTCATCCTAGCTTCATGTGCATCCCAAATAACACTGGCGCGGATCCCCTTAAAACGATTCGCCGCTATACACATACCCTGACCGCCGCCGCAAATTAAAATTGCCCGTGGATCATCCTCGCCATCACCAATCACTCGCAGCGCTGCCGCTGCCGCAAACTGTGGAAAGTCGTCATCAGGATTAAGCTCACGACCACCGACATCCTCGACTGCGTAGCCACTTTTCGCCAAATACGCAAATACTTTTTCTTTCAGCGCAAACCCGCGATGATCTGAACCAAGATAAATCTTCATGGGTTTAGTATAAGCGGTTTGGGCGATATTTGCAACCAATCAAGTCCTTGGAAGCTCAACTCATTACGTCGAGCCGCAGCCAGCCAACACCTTACCCATCGCCTCTTTTTCTGCATTTGTTACCCACAGACGATATTTACGCTTGATCGCCACCTGCCGTTCAATGTACTGACAGCGAAACGGTTTGTTAGGAGGCAGCCAGGTTGCCGCGTCGCCATCGCCTTTGGCTTGGTTGGCCGGACCGTCAGCAGCCAACAAATTCAGCGGGTCGTTTGCCAATTTTTCTCGCTCCTCACGTGGTAGTTGCTGTGCACCTTTCTGCCACGCATCACTTAACGCCACCACGTGATCAATTTGTACTTTCGACGAGGTTTCTGGCCCGCGCTGAAACTTGATCGTCCGGCCGGTATACGGGTCACGTAGCGTCCCGGCCAACACGCGACATTTATCGTCAATTTTTGTTTCCGTTAAGTCCCGCGCCAAAATCACTTCGCGCACCGAACAGCCGCTCATTTTACCCCAACCATCACTAAATTGTTTGCGGCTATAGCCTGTTTTGGGCGCACGACCTTTAACCTCTAGTTTTGCCAACTCCGCCTGGGCGTTTGAGTCACCAAACAATTGCTGCTGCATGGACGGCGAAGTCGGTGCAACCCGCGGCTGCTGCAGCTGCACCGCCCACACTACTGCACCCGCCACCGCCATGACAAGCAGTACCATTATCTGCCGCCGTCTAATTTTCTTCGTCGCCATATCTATATTATAATGAAAGTATGAAAACAGTTCCACGCTTACTCGACACCTTTATACCACATCATTACGCATTAACCCTCGACCTAACACGCGCCGAAGAAAAAGCGTTTTCTGGCACAGTGATTATTTCTGGCGAGTCAACTGGCGAGTCAATTTCGCTGCATTCTAAAGAATTAACTATTCATTCAGCGTTGATTGACGATCAGCCAGCTGAGTTTTCTCACGGTGAATTTGATGAGTTACGCCTATCGTGCCCAGAATTATCCAGTGGCCAGCATGTCGTTCGCATTGAGTTTTCTGGCACCATCACCGACGCCATGCACGGACTGTATCCGTGTTACTTTACGCATGACGGTGTCAAAAAGCAGCTGCTTGCCACCCAGTTTGAATCGCACCATGCCCGCGAGGTCTTTCCGTGTGTTGATGAGCCAGCTGCCAAAGCTACATATGATTTAATGCTAATAACTAAGCCTGGACTGACCACACTCAGCAACATGCCAGTAAAATTGTCTGAAGAAAAAAACGGCTTGATGACAACATGTTTTGAACAAACGCCGCGTATGAGCAGCTACCTACTCGCCTTTGTCGTCGGCGAATTACATAAGAAAACCGCCCATACCACCTCCGGCGTTGAAGTTAATATTTGGGCCACACCAGCCCAAAGCGAGGAGACGCTGGATTTTGCGCTGGACATCGCCACGCGCTCCATTGATTTTTATGATGAATACTTTGGCGTGCCATATCCGCTGCCAAAGTCTGACCACGTGGCGCTGCCAGATTTCTCGTCGGGTGCCATGGAAAACTGGGGACTCATCACCTACCGCGAAAGTTGCTTGCTGGCTGACCCGAAATTAACGCCAGAATCATCCAAGCGCTTCATCGCCACCGTCATCGCTCACGAACTCAGCCATCAATGGTTTGGCAACTTAGTGACCATGCAGTGGTGGAATGACCTGTGGCTAAATGAGAGTTTCGCGAATATGATGGAGTATGTGGCGGTCGACGCACTACACCCTGAGTGGCGGATGTGGGAGGATTTTGCGACGAGCGAGGTCACCGCGGCGCTGCGGCGCGACAGCTTGGATGGTGTGCAGCCAGTGCAGGCCGATGTTAATCACCCAGATGAGATCAGCACTTTGTTTGACCCGGCGATTGTCTACGCTAAAGGTGGGCGGCTGCTGGTGATGGTGCGGCGGCTAATCGGTGAGGAGGCATTTCGCGCAGGACTAAAGTCATATTTTGAAAAATTCGCCTACCAAAACACTGTTGGCGATGATTTATGGCAGGAGCTAGAAACCGCCAGCAGCCAGCCGATTGTTAATTTGATGAATACCTGGATTTCGCAGCCAGGACTACCAATTGTGCAAGTTGAGCAGAACAACTCCGGCGAGCAACCGACCGCTACCCTCCGCCAAGAACGATTTTTCATCGGCAACCATCAGCCATCCGACGCCTTGTGGCCGATTCCGCTGTTCGCCAATCAGCCGCTTGATGATATTCTGACTGAGCGCGAGAAAATATTTACGGCAAATGGCGACGTTCGGCTGAACTGCGGACTGAACGGACATTTCGTAACGCACTATGACTCAGCAACACGAGATCGATTAATCGAAAAGGCAGCAGAATTACCGACGTTAGATAAAATTTGCTTGTTGCAAGACATGACGTTGTTGGCGCGGTCTGGACGAGAAAGTTCGGCGGCACTGCTGCCGCTGGCACGCGTTTTTCAGCACGAGACCAATGAAAGAGTCTTTAATAAAGCCGGGACAAATTTGGTGGAATTACGCAAATTCGTCGACGACAATGAAGCAGGACACGCTCGGCTAAAGCAGATTTCTGTTGAATTTGCCCGCGATACATTCATGGAACTTGGCTGGGATGAGCAGGACGGCGAATCTGATGACGATCGCGAGCGGCGCACGGCAGCGCTAGGTTTGATGTTATACGGCGAGGATCCGGCAGCGCTCGCGGAGGCCAAAAGACGCTTTGATGAGACTAACTCAGATGATTTACCAGCTGAGATTCGCCCGCTGATTATCAATGCCAATGTCAGATACTTCGAGACGCCAGAAATGATTGACAAACTTTTTACGATATATCAGAATACGCCGTCAGCCGACCTGCAAGTTGATATCGCGCTAAGCCTGACCTCGACGAAGAATCCAGTGACTGCCGAGCGAATTTTAACGGCGATCAAGGATGCTGACATTATCCGCCCGCAAGATGCCAGCCGCTGGTTTATTTACCTCATCCGCACGCGAGAAAACCGGAAAATTGCCTGGAACTGGCTGAAAGAAAATTGGTCGTGGGTGAAAGACACCTTTGGCGGCGATAAAAGCTACGATAATTTTATCCGCTACGCTGCCAGCGCTCTGTTGACCCGCGATGAGTTAAACGATTTTACCGAATTTACCACGCCGCTGCGCGCCGAACCAGCCCTAACCCGCACCATCGATCTGGGCATCCGCGAGATTGCCGGCAGAGTAGCACTGATTGAGCGGGATCAGGCGGCGGTTATTGATGCACTTAGTAATTAGATCTATTTGGCCTTAGGCGTTACCTCTATGTTGTAGTGGCATAGCTAGTCGATAACGACAGATTGCTTGCCGCTCTGCTCTCCATCAACAGCTATCGCTAGTATCTGCATGTCGCGTCCCTCATATTGCGGATGTTTTACTATGAATAGCTCCGCCGCAAAACGCATTTGTCGCTGTTTTTTGGCAGTAATCGCCGCCAGCCCATCGCCAAAGTCATCATTCTTACGGTATTTGACCTCGGTGAAGTACAGCACATCATCTTTCATGCTAATAATATCAATTTCACAGTACCGCGTCCGCCAGTTGCGGACGATGATCTCGTGTCCGTCCGCCACTAGCTGATCCGCTGCTGCTTGCTCGCCTGCATTACCAATGTCGCGAGTAGTGGATAGGCGAGCAACGGGTTCGCTATCTCCTCCGACAGAGGCTGTGGAACGTTCGCGAAGAGCGGACGTTTCAGCCGAACGCTCACGAGCCATCTCCGGTGGAAATGCGAGTGAAGAGTGTACTCTGGAGGAGGATGGTAGCAAACCTACCTCCACATACTTCTGTAGCGGCGCAAAACTCAGCCGATGTAGCGGCGTCACGCCCAACCGCTCAATTGCCGCACGATGCTTGGCCACGCCATAGCCAGCATTTGACGCGAAACCATATCCTGGATAGACCGCATCTTGCTCGGCCATAAACTGGTCGCGCGCCACTTTGGCGATGATCGACGCCGCCGACACACTGGGAATCAAACCGTCGGCCTTGGCCATCGCCGTCACGTATCGCTCCAGCGCCGTATCCGCCAGAAAATTGACCGTTCCGTCAATGATAATTTCATCAAATGCCAAATTCTTCTCCTTGCACTGCGACTGAATTTGTTGTACCGCTCGCCGCGTTGCCAATCGCAGCGCCTGACTCATACCAACCTCGTCCAATTTTCCAGCGCTCACCCAGCCCAGCGCCCACGCAGCCGCCTGCTCGCGAATCACCTCATCCAAAGCCTCGCGGCGTTTTTTAGTCAACTTTTTACTATCATCCAAACCCTCAATCTCGACACCACCCAAAATCACCGCGCCCACCACCAGCGGCCCCGCCCACGGCCCACGTCCGACTTCATCAATGCCGAGGATCATGCGCGCGCCTACCCTTTTTCACATCCTTTTTTACGTCCGAACCCATGACCACCCAGCCCAGCCACACCGCCGCCGCACCCAGCGTATTTGCCAAGATATCCCAATTGGTATCGTCCAGCTTGATGCGCGCCAAACCAACCTTGACCATAAATAATTCCGCTAGCTCATTAATGCAGCCCAGCGCCGACACCAGTGCAAACACCGAAAACACCATCACCAACCAGTGCGCCCGCCAGCGCGTCGCCAGCACCAAATATATCCACAACAATCCCGTAAACAATCCGCCGCCCACGAAATGCGTAGTAAAACTAGTGTCTCGCCCCTCGATCAGCGGCGATGGCAAATACCACGAGATAAAAAACAACACGCACGCAACGTATAGCAGCCAGCGGCACTTTACTTCATCGGTAAAACCCTGGCGACGCAACATATACGGCACCGCAAATACCAAAGTCACGGGGACAAACACAGAAATATAATGAAAGATTGACATACTAGCATTATACCATGAGAAAACCGCCCCCAGAGAGGGCGGTCTGTTTACCTCAAAACCAATTACGCTTCTTTATGGCGAGCTTCTACTTCAGCAGCCTTGGCGTCAAGTTCTGCCTGAGCAGCATCTTTTTCAGCTTGTTTGGCAGCGGCAGCTTGTGCAGCTTCTTCTTTCAGGCGCTCCGCCTCAGCCTCAGCTTTAGCATCGTGCACATTATTAACAGCAGCACGGTCAAAGTTCTTGGCGGTCAGGCGAGCTGATTTACCAGAACGCTTACGTAGGAAGCTGAGGAACTTGCGGCGAACCTTGGCACGGCGGACGATTTCCACCTTTTCAATCAGTGGGCTGTGCAGCAAGAATGATTTTTCCACACCAACACCTGAGGCGATTTTACGAACGGTGATGCGTGAGGTGTGCGAGCCTTTGTTGTCAGTGCGAATAACCACACCTTCAAACATCTGGATACGCTCTTTATTGCCTTCTTTAATCTTCTGGTAAACACGAACGGTGTCACCGCTGCGGGCATCAACAACTGCTTGCTTTTTCTGTGCTTGATTGACTTTGTTGATTAGATCAAAACTCATACTGTTTTCCTCTGTTTCGGGATCTTAACAGCTGGCCATATAGTTGTATCCCTATAGCTCCACACTGAAAGACTCGATATTTAATATCACCGATACAATCAGTTACCAATTTTAGCACAATTACCCAAAGATGACAACTCCTGAAAACTTCACTAAACTGCGCTATAATTGATCGCATGGATTACAATATATTAGCACTTGAACTACACAAAAAGTATAAGGGTAAAATCACCACTAGCTTGCGCGACCAGGAGGAACTCGACCGCGACAAACTGAGCGCCTATTACAGCCCGGGCGTGGGTGCGGTCAGCCAAGCGATTGCCGAAAACCCAGCGGACCTACCAAAGTACACTTGGACGAACAATTTGGTCGGCGTGATTTCTGATGGCTCAGCCATTTTGGGCCTCGGTGATTTGGGACCGAAAGCCGCCATGCCGGTGATGGAAGGTAAAGCATTGCTGTTCAAGCACTTTGCGGGCGTCGATGCCGTGCCGATCGTGCTGGACGTTCATCAGCCAGAAGACATCATCACCGCCGTCAAAGCCATCGCGCCGAGCTTTGGTGCTATCAACCTGGAAGATATCGCTGCGCCAAAGTGTTTTGAGATTGAGGAGCGCTTGAAAGCGGAACTAGACATCCCCGTATTTCATGATGACCAGCACGGTACCGCGGTCGTGGTGTTAGCAGGACTAATCAATGCCGCGAAATTAACCGGACGAAACCTGGCAGACTGTAAATTTGTGGTCATTGGCGCGGGCGCAGCTGGTACGGCGATCATTAAATTATTGCATCTATACGGCGCACGGAACATTGTGGCGGTAGATAGCCGTGGCATTGTTGGCTCATCTCGCACGGATTTGAATGCAGAAAAAACTGCACTACTAGAATACATCGATGCTTCACAAACTGGCTCAATTGAAGACGCTATCACCGATGCTGACGTGTTTATTGGTGTGTCGCGCGCTGGGCTACTTACGCCTGAATTGGTACAAAAAATGGCCGACAATCCAATCATCTTTGCCCTAGCCAATCCAGTTCCAGAAATCATGCCAGACGTCGCTCGAGAGGCGGGTGTAGCAGTCATCGCCACTGGCCGCAGCGATTTTCCAAACCAGATCAATAATTCCTTGGCCTTCCCAGGCATCTTCCGCGGCGCCCTGGATCATGGTGTGAAAAAAATCACCGACCAGCATAAACTGGCGGCCGCCGAAGCGCTAGCTGGACTAGTCGAAAACCCAACTGCTGAGGAAGTCATTCCTTCGCCGTTTGACGAGCGAGTAGCGCCAACCGTCGCTCGTGTTATCACATAACCCTATTCGCCACATGCTAACGATCACAATAGAAGCTGTCGGAGAGCTGGCTTTAGCGTGGCTTTCTGATATCCACTAGATAACTCGATTGACTTCCTCAAGTGTCGTCTCGCCGCGCAAAGCCGCCAGCACGCCCGCCTGCAATAATGTCACCATACCATGTTTCTTGGCTGCAGCCTCAATTGCTTCAGTGTGAACGTCGGCGATATCACCTCGCAGGAATTTCTGAATTTCCTCAGTCACCACCAGCTGTTCCATCACCGGGATACGCCCCTTGTAACCAAACGGCACCTCATCGGTCGCCACGGGTCGCCACAGCTTGAACGTATCAAGATCAGGACAATCAACATGTGACGGTAGATCCTGTAAGACTTCCTTTACCCAGTTGCGCGTTGCCTCATCTGGTTCATACTCTTCCTTGCTCTCATCATGCAGTCGCCGCACCAGCCGCTGAGCGATCAATAGTCGCACCGCTGAACTAAAAATTGGATTCTGCCCAATCATATCAATAATTCGACTAAATGCCACTGACGTCGAGTTAGCATGAAAGCTTGACAGCACCAGATGCCCAGTAATCGACGCCTGAATTGCTGTCTTGGCAGTTTCCTGATCACGAATCTCACCAACCATCACCACGTCCGGGTCGAGGCGCAGCACGCTACGCAGCCCATCATCAAACCGCTGGCCAGCCGTCGTATCAATCGGGATTTGCGTAATGCCAGGAATGGTATTCTCTACTGGGTCTTCCAGTGTAATCACTTTACGATCCGGCGTATTGAGCGCATTGAGAATGCTGTACAAAGTCGTTGACTTACCCGAACCGGTTGGCCCAACTAACAGCACCAGGCCACGCGGATGAGAAATAATCTCATCAATTTGCGCCCGTTCAGCCGCACCGATACTGAGCAAGTCTAGGTTCAGCATCGAGGTGTCAAAATTAAATAAGCGCAACACCACATCTTGACCATACATGGTTGGCACCGCTTCGACACGGAGGTTAAGGAGGTGTGATACCCCGTCACGATGGATTTCTTGCTGCATGTGCCCCGACTGCGGCTCATTGGACGCCGTCGAAATATTTGCTCGCGAAGCCAGTGCCGCCATGATAACTCGATAACGATCACGGCCCAGCTCCGCCACCGAGTGCAGCGCGCCATCAACGCGCATCCGCACCCGAATGGTGTCGCGCTGATTCTCAATATGAATATCCGACGCATTCAGCCGATCCGCCTGATCAATCAAATAGTTAAACACGTCGTTTGTGCCGACGGTCGCCAATGTTTGGCTGACCTGCTGAAGGGTGTCACTGTCGCCCTCTTTGGCGATTTCGATATTATCATAAATCACTTTTTTCGGCGGATCAAATCGCAGCATTAAGGCCCGAAAGCCCGAGGCCGATATCAGGAAGAACTTAGCAATGATGCCCTGCTCGCGGTAGTTGTTGGTCATCGTCGCTACTAATGATTGTGGCGTCTGTGACGTAATGCCAAACCGATATGACTGCTCATCAGGATTGATCGCTAGCGGCACAACATGTCCGTTATACATCTCTTCGATTGTCAAAATATCACGAATCAGCGGAATTGTCTGCTCAAACTCGCGAGCATCCAGATATTGTAAGCCTAAAATCGCCGCTCGTTTCCGGGTTGCGTCTTCATCTTGATCGCGACGTTGTTGTTGAATTCGATCTTCATCCATCAACCTTATTATAGCAAAAAGCTTATCCTTGAGCGAGTGCTATAATGATATCATGCCAGAAATTACCCTCCTCATGCACAATATTCGCTCGACGTACAATGTCGGTGCAATTATGAGAACAGCCGAAGGCTTTGGTGTCAGACAAATTATCTTTAGTGGCTATACGCCGTACCCCGATTTACGATTAGCCGACCCCTGGTCTATCGACCCAAGGCTGCCGCACATTACCGAAAGGTTGACCGCCCAGATTCACAAGACTGCACTGGGCGCAGAAACAATGCTGCCCTTTAGCTACGTAGCCGATATTCGTCAGTGGTTTGCGGAGAATGCCAACAGGGAACGTTTGCCCGTGGTCGCCCTAGAGCAATCAGTGTCGAGCACAGAACTCAACACGTTTCGGCCACCAGCCCGCTTTGCCCTACTCCTCGGCGAGGAGGTCCATGGCATTGAGCCGGACATTCTAGCGCGGTGCGATCACATCGTCGAAATCCCCATGCGGGGTGCCAAGGAGTCATTTAATGTCTCAGTCGCGGCCGGTATCGCACTCTACGGCCTCTGTTTCCCGCACTCAATATAAGCTCTAGGCTAGATCATAATCCCTACAGGCGTAAATGATGTCACAATTGCCATTAAAATCAGCGTCACGTACCAAATCTTGCGATTAAATTGATATTTCTCGACTGACACCACTAAAAGGAGGCCGACAATCAGTCCAACCGGCAGCGCCTGGATCGCTACCACGCCCAGCTCAATCGGCTGCTTCAGTCGCAACCACAATGCCGCCAGCACGACACACACCACCAACTTTACGAAAAAGGTGCTATCAGTTTCGTACAGCCGCTCCCGACCTTTGCGGTTGGTGATGCTACTTGCCTTCGAGCGATTACGAGCGTACGTTCGCGATTTTTGTTTTGCCATAAGCTTTTTTATCATATCATACCAGGCGCACCATAGCAAAGCAGCCCCGCATGAAAGCGAGGCTACCCTAAGTTTAGGTTATGAGAAATAAATTACCACATGTTTGTCAGATGGACCGACTTAAATCCATTCCAACCGTGACCAACTTCTGCTGAACCACTACTAAACGGCCAATTCATATTGCCGCTATTTGTATATTGCAGCAACCGTCCGTCTTTCGTCCGACCGACAATATCCGCCAGGCCATCAGTATTCATATCACCGAGCATAATGGTATCAAACCCGTTCCAGCCATGACCGATTTGACGACCGCTCTCGAACATTGTCGTCTTGTTGTCGCGTCCACGATTGAGATATGCCCACATCGTACCGTCCTGGCGTACTGCGACGATATCATCATAACCATCACCATTCAAATCACCAGCAACAATCGATCGAACATTATTCCAACCGTGACCGATTTGACGGGCTTCATCTGACACGAAATCATACGTCCCTTCAAGCTTCTTGTAGCGCAGATAAACCTTGCCTGCCATCAAGTTACCGTTAGCGTCGACATAAACATGTGAGACTGGGCTATCCTTACCGTTCAATTTAGCAAATACCGCGCCACCATGATGGTCGATGTCGCTCGCAACCGGCTTGTCGGCAAATGGCGTCGTTACTGAGCCATTGTTACGGAATACTTGAGCCTTTTGATTCTTTGAATAGGCAACGATATCCGGACGACCATCGCCATCCATGTCAGCAAATGTAATGTTTGTGTATTTGTTAAAGCCCTGCCCGATCTTCGTCGAACCGCCACTAAACGGCCAACCCGGGATAGCATTGTTCTGATACAGCCACAACGAGCCATCTTTGCTCAAGCCAACTGCGTCACTGAAGACAACACCCTCGGTAGCATTCGCAACTGGTGCGCCACTCAGCACCAAGCCAAACACCGTCGCCGACAGCCCAAGCACCGTTACCGTTTTCTTTAGTATTCCCATACGTCCCTCCACCGTCATAGACGGTATTTATTTAGTACACTCCTACCGTACTACGTTTTCTAAATAAAAGCAATCCCGCTTGTGATTATCAAGCGGGATCGTGGTAAATTCTACTGTAGGATTAGCGACCAATTACATCCGAATCTCAGCGTCAACGCCAGCCGGTAGGCTCAGATTCTGCAGGCTATCAATCGTTTTTGGCGTAGCATTGGTAATGTCAATGAGGCGCTTATGAGTACGCATCTCGTAGCTCTCACCACCCATTTTATAGACGTGCGGGCTTTTTACTACCGTGTAGGTACTGCGACGGGTCGGCAGCGGCACAGGGCCAGCCACGCTCGCGCCGGTGCGAATTGCCGTATCAATAATTTGTTTTGCCGACTGGTCGATGACTTTATGGTCGTACGCTTTCAAGCGAATACGAATCTTAATACCAGCGTCTTGAGCCATAGCTCCTCCTTTTATGTGCGACTCCGTAACCTCTGCTCACGCCCGTGCCTCACGGATGGCCGAGTTCTCGGAGTAAATTAATACTGTTTGGCGATTATATCACAATACCTGAAGTATGGCTAGTCAAGAACTACCGGATTTGCTGCCACCCACTGACGCCACTGCGCGACATCTTCAATCGGCGGTCGATAACCCATAGCTTCACCCAACCGGCTCGCCGCCAAAATACAGGCTGCAATATAGTCGGCACTAGCTTCGTGGTCAGACCGGACATATTCTTGGTATTGCTCACTAGTATAGTCCACTGGCAGAGGTACGATGGTATTATCTATCTCACCAAAAACCTGCATTATCTTTTCGTCAAGCTGGATTACGTGCCCTAACTCATGACAAAACGCTATCAACCCGACGATTTGACGACCTATTTCTGCATCCTCAAGTCGCTCACGCGGCACACCCAGTCGAGACGACATCCGTGCTATAAGATTCGGACTAGACAGCGTCTCCCTCGTGCCGATGACAATCATTGGAATTTTCTCACCATTCCGTGTTTCACCCTCACCACCCCTGAAATCACCACTGTTCTCATCAATAACAATTTGCATCTCCTCTAGTGTCCGAGCCGGAAACAAATTCAAGGCGGTCTCGTAAATATCACCTGCTAGCGGATTGATATACTCACCAAGTGTTTTGACTCTTAATTTTTGCTCTTTTTTGTGCGACAACTCTTCCATAGCAATCTAACTGTAACATATAATATTTATTCCGTCAAGCATCACTCTAAGCTACGAATTGCCTCCGTTACCACCTCGGCTGAATGACGTAGTGCCGCCTGCTCGCGCTCATTAAGCGGATACCCTGTCAAGATCTTCACGCCATCTGCACAAATTGTTGACGGTAGG
This sequence comes from Candidatus Saccharibacteria bacterium oral taxon 488, assembly GCA_010202645.1. Taxonomy (NCBI): domain Bacteria; phylum Candidatus Saccharimonadota; species Candidatus Saccharibacteria bacterium oral taxon 488. The sequence goes on from CP047920.1 coordinate 619,116, forward strand.
CCAAGCACTACATCGTGCAGTCCATACTCGCCCTCAACCAGTGAGCAGACTGGATAGACCGAGCGTGACGACGAGCGTAGTGCCGAGACAATCTTGGAGATAACGAAACCAATTGCATAATACGTCGACCGCTTGGTCTCGATCACCCGGTACGCCCGTTGACGAATTTTTTCCTCAATACCATCGACCATCGCTGGCTTAAATCCCGGATAATCAGCGAGTGGCACCTCACCGACTTGCGCCGATTCGATTGTCGCAAATGATGAATCGCCGTGCTCCCCTAAAATGTACGCGTCAACCTCCCGACTATGCACATCTAGCTCGTCTGCAATATATGATTTGAGCCGTGAGGTATCGAGTGCCGTCCCCGTGCCAAACACCCGACTCTTTGGCAGGCCCGATTCTTTCAGCGCCACATACGTTAGTGCATCAACCGGATTTGATACCACAATGATATACGGGCGAGCACCGTTTCTCATAATATTTCTCACTGTCCCACGCATAATCTCAGCATTCACGCCGAGCAGCTCCAGTCGCGTCTGCCCCGGCTGTTGCGGTGCACCAGCGGTGATAACCACGATATCATCAGTCTTGATGTCATCATAACTACCAGGCCGCACCACAACACACCGATCAATTCCCATTCCATCAGTGATATCCGCCGCTTGACCCCACGCCAGATCGGGGTTACGGTCAATCAGCACGATTTCCTCAACCACACTCCGTAGTGCGCAGGCGTATGCCGCTGTCGCACCGACCATACCGCCCGCACCGACGACCACCAACTTCTGTTTATTCATGTCTGTCTCCTGATTTTTATTGCAATAACCCCTCTACTGTAACGCTATCTCGTTAACTTGTCAAACTGTTCATGATAGTCCATTGACAATGTAGCCCATCAAAAATCCCCCAGTTTCCCAGGGGATTTTTATGCTTAGGTTATGAAGATTATTTGTTAATCTTTGTTACCACACCAGCACCAACGGTACGGCCACCCTCGCGGATAGCAAAGTTCAAACCTTGCTCCATAGCGATTGGGGCGAGCAACTTAACCTTGAAGGTTACAGTGTCGCCTGGCATAACCATTTCTTTGTCAGCTGGCAGCTCAACTTCACCGGTCACGTCAGTGGTGCGGAAGTAGAACTGTGGCTTGTAACCCTTGGAGAATGGAGTGTGGCGACCGCCTTCTTCCTTCTTCAAGATGTATACTTCAGCTTCAAACTCGGTGTGCGGGGTAATGGTGCCCGGCTTTGCCAAGACCTGGCCACGCTCAATGTCAGTCCGCTCAATACCGCGTAGCAAGACACCAGCGTTGTCGCCTGCTTGACCCTGATCCAGAGACTTCTTAAATGCCTCAATACCGGTCACCACAGACTTCTGGGTTGGGCGGATACCAACGATTTCAACCTCGTCGTTCAGCTTAACAACACCCTGCTCAATACGACCAGTTGCCACAGTACCGCGACCCTTGATTGAGAAGACGTCCTCAATTGGCATAATGAATGGCTTGTCCATGTCGCGTGGTGGCTCTGGGATATAGCTATCCATAGCATCAACCAGCTCCATGATGGCGTCTTCGTATTTCTCGTCGCCTTCCAGCGCCTTGAGAGCTGAACCCTTGATGATCGGTGCATCTTTGTCAAAGCCATTCTTCTCGAGAAGTTCACGAACCTCTTCCTCGATTAGCTCGACCATATCTGCGTCAGCCATGTCCATCTTGTTGAGGAAGACAACGATCTTTGGCACGCCAACCTGCTTCGCCAGCAGCACGTGCTCGCGGGTTTGTGGCATCGGGCCGTCGGTTGCCGCAATCACGAGGATCGCGCCGTCAACCTGGGCAGCACCAGTGATCATGTTCTTGACGTAGTCAGCGTGGCCTGGCATGTCAACGTGTGCGTAGTGACGGTTCGGTGACTCGTATTCTTGGTGCGAGCTGGCGATGGTAATACCGCGCTGGCGCTCTTCTGGTGCGTTGTCGATCTGGTCGTACGCAATTGGTTTGTTAACTGCGCTTGGGAGGCGCTTTGCGAGCACTGCCGTAATTGCGGCGGTCAGTGTCGTCTTGCCGTGGTCAACGTGGCCCATTGTACCCACGTTAACGTGCGGCTTGCTTCGGTCAAATGCATCTGCCATTTGTAGAAGTTCTCCTTTTTTAATAATATTTTCACGCGATAAGCCCCCGAAAAAGGCTCCACGGCGTATGGGCTAATTATAACTGGTTTGCAAACTGTTGTAAATAGGGTTTATACTATGAGCATGAGTATCTTTTCTAAGAAAGCAACACCTGAAGCAACCCGCACTAGTGTATATCCAAAACGATTATCATATGACGAGCGTCAGGAGCTAAATGCCGAGTATGATCGTCGTCATCAAACCAGTCTACCGAAGCTACCCTCTTTAAGTATCGCCTTCCTTCTAACCATAGCGCTCGCAGCAACCTGGATGTTCATCAAGCTCACCACCTTATTTATCAAGGCCAGCGGACAGTCTGCCGTCTTTCTATTATTCTTTCTATTTATCTTCATCGCGATCTGCTACGGTGTTACATTTTTCTACGTCAAGCGCACCCTTGATAGGCTCAGCGTTAGTGGCACAAAATTTGTTATCGTTTACGTCGCACTCATTAGTGTCGTACTCGGGTGCTGCCACCAACTCGGTGTCGCTCCCTTTCACACACTTCTGTTACTGCCGCTCCCAACTTTGTTGGTCGCTACTGGTGGACACTACGTTGCGACGAGTATACTCGCCAAATGCTGCGTCCATTTTGAATGGTGATATCAATAATTGTATTATATACAACACTTTCTTACAGGGTTAGATTGTTGTAATTATTACTTTTTGTTTATTATTTTCTCTGTGATGTCGTATACTGAAGAATGTGTATCAGTTAATGCTAAAGGAGAAATAATGTATGTGTGGAATTGTTGGCTATATCGGTGAGCGCGAGGCGCAGAACATCCTTGTCGCCGAGCTCAAGCGGCTCGAGTACCGCGGCTATGACAGCGCCGGAATTGTCACCCTGTCGGGTTCTGCCACACCAACCCTGCTGCGCACCAAAGGCAAGGTGGCAGCGCTGGAAGAGCTCGTCGGACAACATAAGACGAACGATACGGTCGGCATCGGACACACCCGCTGGGCAACACACGGTGAACCAAGTAAACGCAACGCCCATCCACACCATGTTGGTGAGATTTATCTGGTACATAACGGTATCATTGAGAACTACCAAGACCTTAAAACGATGCTTTCTGGCCATGAGTACGAGTTTAAGAGCGATACCGATAGCGAGGTGTTGGCGGCCCTGATTGACTATCTACGGCGTGACTCGCCGGATTTGCTGACAGCAGTCACCGGTGCATTGAAAATGGTGGTCGGGGCGTACGGTATCGCGGTGTTTGACACCACAAACCCCGAAGAAATTATCGTGGCTCGCCAAGGCAGCCCGCTGATCATTGGCGTCGGAGATGGCGAAACATATATCGCTAGTGACGCCTCGGCGCTAGTTGGCTACACCAATCAAGTGGTATATCTACACGATGGTGAAATCGGCCGCTGTACTCGGCACGGACTAGAGTTACAAACAATCGAATCACAGAAGCTTGACGTCAAGATCGAAATGCTCGACATGGATATGCAGGCAATTCAGAAGCAAGGCTTTGACCATTTCCTCGCCAAAGAAATTTACGAACAGCCAACCAGTCTCACCTCCACTCTGGCTGGCCGCGTACTGCCTGAACAGAAATATGCGCGCCTGGGCGGTCTCAATATGAGCGATGATGAACTACGCCAAGTCAAACATGTCATCATCGTTGGCTGCGGCACTGCCTACTTTGCTGGTGTGCAAGCCAGCTACTTTATCGAGCAACTGACCGATGACGTGACTATCAGCGTCGAGATTGCCAGTGAGCTACGCTACCGCGCATTCAACGTACCTGAGCAATCGGTCGCTATAATTGTTAGCCAGAGTGGTGAAACAGCCGACACCCTTGCCTGTCTGAATGAATTGAAGCGACGTGGCGTTAAATGCCTCGGCGTCGTCAATGCCGTCGGCAGCACAATCGCCCGAGCGGTTGATGGCGGCGTGTACTTACACGTTGGCGCCGAGATTAGTGTCGCCAGCACCAAGGCCTTTACCTCACAAGTCGCCGCTCTGACGATCTTTGGTATTATGCTCGCCAATGCCAAGGGCACCAACCCACAATTTATTGATGAATTTGTGCAAGAATTAGCGATACTGCCAAGCGAGATCCAAAAAGTCCTCGATAAACAAGGTGCCGAGATACCTTCCATCGCTAGGGCGTATGCTGATTACAATCACGCACTCTATATCGGTCGTGATACGCTGTATCCGATCGCTATGGAGGGCGCGCTAAAGCTTAAAGAAGTAAGTTACATTCATGCCGAAGCGTATGCCGCTGGCGAGCTGAAGCATGGCCCGATCGCCCTGATTGATGATCGTTTCTTTGAAGTCTGTTATCTCCAAGACAACTGGCTGTACGAGAAGTCGCAGAGCAACTTGATCGAGATGAACACTCGTGGCGCTCATGCCATTGTTATCACCGATACGACGAAAAAGGTGCCAGGCGAAACGGTGATTCGCGTCTCAACCAAATTGACGCACCTCACGCCGCTCTTATTCAATGTCGTATCGCAGCTCCTAGCCTATCACGTGGCTGTCAGGCGCGGTCATGATGTCGATCAGCCACGCAATCTGGCCAAGAGCGTGACGGTCGAATAATGCTCTCGCGCTAGTGGCGATAGTACGTCGCTAAAAACGCCTCGCGAAACTCGTAAAATGTTCCGTCCTCTAGGCTGGCACGAATATCATCAACTAGTTTGACGATAAATCGTTCATTGTGGATCGACAGCAGCGTGCCAGCCAGAGATTCGCGGGCGTGGAGTAAATGACAGAGATAGGCGGCAGTATAATTCCTGCAAGTATAGCAATCGCAATTTTCCATAATTGGTTCAAACAGTTCGCGATATTTCTGGCCGCGGACATTGACCCGGCCAAATGGCGTATAGGCCGCGCCGTTTCTGGCCACGCGCGTCGGGCTAACACAGTCAAAGGTATCAATTCCCTGCTCAATCGCCGCAAAGATGTCGTCTGGCTCGGAGATGCCGAGCAAATGCCGCGGCCTGTTCTCAGGCAAGATTTGATTGACCCACTGAATCGTCTGGGCCATGGTTTCCTTTTCTAGCGCGCCGCCGATGCCGTAGCCATCAAAGTCCATTGCGCCTAGAAATTCAGCCGTTTGCTTGCGTAAATCTTCATAATTTGCCCCCTGCAGCACGCCAAATAACGCTTGATACGGCTTATCGGGACGGACTTCGCGCAGACGTTTAACCTCCGCCAAACTCCGCTCCGCCCACGCGTGCGTTCGCGCCAAAGCTTCCACTTGATATTCATACGGATCAATCAGTGAAGTCAGCTCGTCAAAGGCGAAGGTAATATCCGCACCAATGCCCGCCTGAATTTGCATGGATAGTTCTGGCGTAAATTTATGATACGAGCCGTCCAGGTGCGATTTGAACGTCACGCCGTTTTCATCTACCCAAGCGTGGCGCGAGGATTTTTTAGCGATGGCGATCTCCTCATCAACATCCGTACTCATCGCTAAAACCTTCTTAAAACCAGAACCCAAACTCAACACCTGAAAGCCGCCGCTATCGGTGAATGTCGGCCCGTCCCAATGCATAAACTTGCCCAAATAACCAGCCTTTTCAATCAATTCATGACCTGGCTGCAAATACAGATGATAGGCGTTCGCCAGTACCGCCTGCGCGCCAACATCCGCCACCATCTCGGGCAACATCGCTTTGACATTAGCCTTAGTGCCGACCACAATAAACGCCGGGGTCTTGATATCCCCGTGCGGCGTGTGAATAATACCGGTACGCGCCAAAGTGTCGTCAAGCCTAGATGTTATTTCAAAAGAAAATGGTTTCATTTGATAGATTATATCAGTTTTTTCCGCTACACTATAACCATGAGCAAGAAAACGCTGGTTGAGCTTGACCCGTGGTTAGCACCGCATGAGGGCGTCATCAACGCCCGCGAGACTTATGTTTCATCGACGCTGCGGAGGGTTTTGGATGGTAAATCGCCGGCGGATTTTGCGCTGGGGTTTCATCATTTTGGACTGCACCGCACTCAAGACGGTTGGATTTTTAGAGAATGGGCGCCGAATGCCACTCGCATCGTGATGGTTGGCGATTTCTCGGATTGGCAGGAGCGCGAGGAGTTTGCTTTGCAGCCGGGTGCACATGGTGAATGGAGTGTTGATTTGCCGAAAGATGCACTGCGCCACGGGCAGAACTATAAACTACGCGTCTATTGGCCAAATGGCGACGGTTGGCGTTTACCGTCATACGCAACCTACGTCGTTCAGAATGATGATTCGGTGGATTTTTCGGCCGTGGTGTGGCAGCCAGATGAGCCGTATCAGTGGCAACACGACATTCCACCCGCACCAAAAGTACCGCTGATTTACGAGGCGCACGTTGGTATGAGCAGCGAGGAGGAAAAGGTCTCTAGCTTTAATGAATTTACCGCGGGCGTGCTGCCACGCATCAAGCAAGCTGACTACAACACTATCCAGCTGATGGCCATCGCCGAGCATCCATATTACGGCAGTTTCGGCTATCACGTCAGTAACTTTTTCGCGGTGTCATCGCGCTTTGGCACGCCCGATGATTTTAAGCGGTTGGTTGATACGGCGCACGGATTGGGGCTACGCGTCATCATTGACATAGTTCATGCTCATGCCGCCAAAAATGAAGTCGAGGGCCTGGGCAATTTCGCGGGTGATCCAACGCAATATTTCAAAGCTCACGACCATCCAGCGTGGGATTCGCGGCTGTTTGATTATGGTAAGCAGGAAGTGCTACACTTTTTAGCCAGCAATTGCCGCTGGTGGCTGGACGAGTACCATGTTGACGGCTTTCGGTTTGACGGTGTGACCAGTATGCTGTATCACGACCACGGTTTGGGCAAAAGCTTCACCAGCTATGACGATTATTTTGGCGACGACGTTGATAAAGACGCTCTGGTCTATCTCAGACTGGCAAATGACGTCATTCACGCCGTTCGCCCCGATGCCACGACCATTGCCGAGGAAATGAGCGGACTACCGGGCTTGGCGGCACCGGCTAAGTATGGCGGCCTGGGCTTTGACTATCGATTAGCAATGGGCGCGCCCGACCTCTGGATCAAAACGCTGAAGGAAAAGCGCGACGAAGATTGGGATTTGGGCGAGCTGGCGCATACGCTGAGCTCGCACCGCCCAGAGGAAAAAGTCATCAGCTACGCCGAGAGCCATGACCAAGCCTTGGTCGGCGACAAGACGCTGATTTTTCGGCTGATCGATAAAGCCATGTATTGGCACATGGATAAGGCCGACCCCGACCTGACCGTGGAACGCGGCGTGGCGCTACACAAGCTGATTCGGCTGCTGACAGCTGGACTACATGGCGGCGGCTACCTTAATTTCATGGGCAATGAATTTGGGCATCCCGAGTGGATCGACTTTCCGCGCCAAGGTAATAATTGGTCGTTCAAGCACGCACGGCGCCAGTGGAGTTTACGCGACAATGGCTTTCTCAAGTATCAATGGCTGGGCGAATTTGACGCGAGCCTGATGAAGCTCATCAAAACCGTTGACGACCCAGGCATTCACTACCTCACCATTCACCAGCACGATCACGTCGTCAGCTTCATACGCGGCGATCTCCTATTTATTATGAATTTCTCGCCCAACCAGTCGTGGACGGATTACGGCGTACCAGCGGCGGCTGGGTCATACCGGGTAGCACTCAGCAGCGACGACCAACAGTTTGGCGGACAGGGCCGGATTGACCCTAATGGCCGCTACTTTACAACGCCACATAACGACGAGCATATTATACGTGTATACACACCGACACGAAGTGGCCTCGTGCTACAAAAAGATTGACCGCGAAGCTATGTTAGTATGAATACCCTACCATGATCTTGACTACTGTGCTAATTCTTTGACCATCTCAGACAGAATCGGAATGACGTTCATTTCGAACCACGGATTGTGCGCCCGCCAGCGGAAGTTAAGCGGTGATGGATGGACAAGTGGAAAATAATGAGGCAGATACTCCACATAATGCGCGACTGTTTCGGTCAGGTTGCGCTTCGCCTGCTTATTAAGATAGTATTGCTGAGCATGAGCACCAACTAAAATCGTCAGCCTCACATCCGGCATCTGTGCTAGCAGCCGTGGATGCCACTTTTTGGCAAACTCCGATCGCGGCGGTAAATCACCATGCGCAGCCTTACCCGGATAATAAAAATCCATCGGCATTAGAGCAAACAAATCAGGATCATAAAATTGTTCATCGGTAACCCCCAGCCACTGACGCAACGTGCGGCCACTGGCATCATTCCATGGCGTGCGTGTTTCCTGCGCTATTCGTCCCGGCGCCTGACCAACCAGCACGATACGTGAGCGGGGTGAAGCGGTATAGACTGGCGGCCAACCACGAGTGTGAAACGAAGCATTCATACTATCTTGATTGATTTCATCATATAGCAACGGCCTAGTCATCACATTAGTATATCACAATCATTCTATACTGTTCACGCTTCAGACTGCCCTTCGTCAATATTATGTGATATACTGTTCACATGGATATAAACTCAAAAAATATCATAGCTACCTTGGTCTCGCTGGGCATCCCACCAGCCTCGGCGACAATCATCCATTGCCTTCTGATCGCCCCGCCGTACCACCATAGCCACACGAGCCTGCATGAGCAAACTGGCTTTAGCAAAGCAGCCATTACTGGTGGGCTACGCTACCTAGAAACACTTGATATGATCTCCTACCAAACAGACAGTTCACGGCGGCAGCATATCGCTCTTGATATCAAACCGCTCGTCACCTACATTCAACAACGTATGCTGCTGTTTGATAAACTGGCTGATGAATTACACGCAGCATCAGCCGAACAAGCAGACAGTGAGTTTTCATCGGATATCGTCACGGTGGCTGAGCTGTGTAGCGCAACTAACGAAACAATTTGGCAGGCTATAACGACCTGGGAAGAGCAATATACCTCTACTCATCCATTGAAGTAAGATATTCTTCCAGGAAATCGCTCCACTCCGGTACATTCTTTTCTCGAAAATAGGCACGAAGAAAAGTAACCATAGTTTGCTGACGAATTAATGCTTCGTCTCGGCCCGGGTCGGTCATCATAATCTTTGGTAGCTTCAATAACTTTTCAAAGAAATAATTAATGAAGCTATCGCCATCATGCGTGCCACCATTAGCGTTATATCGATGCGCATCAATGTTCACATCAGGCCAAACAGTTGGATCAAATATCCGACAACTACCGTGATTCACCGCATAAATAAGTGCCCGCTCGATACCACATGCCCCAATTGCATCACACATATCAGCGTCAGACACCAACCGACCAGCTAGACGCTCTGGCCGCACACCATGTAGATAACGACTATAGCCGATCCGAGCAATATTATGACGCACCGCATCCTGCAAATCAGCCGCAACACCAGCTTTCGCCATAATTGACGTGGCATTATTGAGTTTATCCGCCTGCTTTTTGCCAACTAATTTATAATCATCAACGTCGTGCAGCCATGCCGTCAACAGCACTTCGTCCATCGAAGCCGCTTCTTTATGCTCATTCGCGAATCGCTCCGCTAGCCGTGCTACACGCTCAACGTGATCGTCGCTATGGCCTGACGTATCGCCGCCAAGCAGTCGGCAAACTTCCCGTCTTACTATCGTCATTGATTTGTTCATAGACTTTATTATACACCCCCATGCAAGTTATGGACGTAAATCTATTTATTAGCTACGAAACCCCAAGGTGCATAATGCATCATACACACTCGGAACAACGTAAACTAGTTCACGCAGCATAATATCAACTGGTGCTGTTCGTGAAAAGATTGGTTTCTTTAATGCGAGAGCATAACCGATCTCCATCGCGGCACTTATGCCAACATAGCCTTTGGGGACATGCAGTAAAATAAAATCAGACTGCTCAATAGCCCGTAAATGCCAGTTTTCTATCTCTCGAGGCGACAGGCCAACTTCTGCAGCATCAACAACAAATTCACCATCCATAAAGTCCACTCGTCGCGGTGACAATACCTGACAGCCAGTTACGGCTAGCTCGTCGTAAGCTCGCCGCAACCCGTCAATATCGCGCCTGTACGACCCACACAATACCGCACGTGCTGCCCGCGGTCTAGAACTCCGCATTACCATATTCATATATTATTTCAGTCAACTCGCCGCACCCGTTGATACACGCCGTGATTTCTCGCAAAAAACTCTTGTACTTTTTTGGCTCATCACGCATCTCATCGAGTGTACGCCAGGCATTTCTACCGCCCTCAAACTGTACAGCCAATTTGCCCGAAAATACCTTGCAAAACATCAGGTGAAAGATCTTGTCTTCGATAATTTCACCCGTTTGCGCATGGCGCACACGTTCATGGTATACCCCGCGATGAACAAACTCACCCCGCAAACCCGTCTCCTCAATCAATTCACGCGAGGCCGCATCGACGATTGACTCGGCCCACCGCACTTTACCAGTAGGCGCACCCCAAAACCCATAGTAGGGGTGCTTGAGCCGCTGCTGCAATAAATATTGTTTTTCTCCATTACGCTCACGTTCGATCACGAGCATGACTGCCACCTTTGGCTGCCGCTCAATAACACCGGCATCAGTATCAAGCTTATTCGCGTACTCCTTGCCTTTGACCGAGAGACAGTACCCGCCGTCGACTTTCTGCACATAACCTAGCTCAACGAGCCGTTTGATATGAAATTTGATATGATCGCTTTCCAGGCCGCTCGCTTTTTGTAGTGTTGCGAAATTAGCCGCTGGCAAAAATAACAATTCCCGCAAAATTTTCGTCTGTGCCTCATGGATCTTTGCTTCAAAACTCATACCATCTCCTTTGGCCTTAGTGTAGCGCGATCAGGTTAGAAAAACTAGGGAAGTCGACTTCCCTAGTGTAGAGACATAGACACGTCACGCTCCCTTGGCTACCTTTTATTCATAGTACGCTAACATTCTTCCGTCAGTTGACAGCCAACCCGCCTCTGTTATACAATGAAATCGTATTATTATCGTGAGTCTTGGTCACCCGAGCCTACCATAGCGGATCGTGGATGACCTATCTTTATATCAAAATATAAATCTAAGGAGTTTTACCTTGCGACAACAACACGCAAAAACAACATTACAATTACTATGGCGAGCGTCACGTCCATACAAATGGCGGCGCAATCTAGCGCTCATTACAGCTACCTTAACCTTAGCGGTAGGCACAATTGTCGGGCCGCTGATTATCGCACAGCTCCTGGATATGATTCAACATGGGCAGCTGCAGACTGACTCTGTGTGGACATTGGTAATTTTCTATGGCATAAGTCAGCTATGGTCGGAGATTATTGGGTGGCGGATAGTGCTGTATTTGATGTGGACGTTAGAAACCATTATGCAGCGCGACATCGCAAACAAGGTATTCGCCAAGCTATCTGGTGAGACCATGTTTTTCCACTCCAACAAATTTGGTGGCTCGCTTGTCAGCCAAAACAGCAAGCTCAGTAGCTGTGTTGAGCGATTTTGGGATGAGCTAGTGTGGGCAGTACTGCCGCTGGTTATCTCACTCACCGGATCAATCGTTATCCTGTCAATGTTACTCTGGCAGTACGCACTCTTTCTATTCATGTTCTCAATCATCTTTGGCGTAGCCGTCTTCTTTGGATCGCGCCCGATGGCCAAATTAAGTAGACATGAGGCGGAGGCCAGCAACAAAGTAAGCGGCAACCTTGCTGACATGGTGTCAAATGTGCTTGCTGTCAAGTCATCCAGCGCTGAAAAAATCGAGCAGCAGCGATTTGATAAAACGAATCGTGCATGGCGCAAGGCTAGCCTGGCCACCATGCGAGGATTCCTCACTGTCAGCAGTGTTTACTCAACAATAAACACCAGCATCCGAATCGGCGCTATCGTGTTCGCTATTTATGCAGCACAGCATAATATCGTTTCGGTTGCAGCGGTGTACTTAATCATCACCTACACTGGCAGTGTCGCTCGTGAGCTGTGGAATATGAATAGCATCATGCGCAATTATAACCGTATCATCGGTGACGCCCATGAGATGGTCGAGATATTACACACACCAACATCACTTGTTGATAGAAGTGATAAAAAGCTTCATGTTAATCGCGGTGTTATTGATTTTGATACCGTGACCTTTACGCATGACGAGGGTAAAGGCGCAACCTTGTTCCACAATTTTTCACTGCATATTACGCCAGGCGAAAAGGTCGGGCTGGTTGGTTCTAGTGGTTCGGGCAAGACGACTCTGACGAAATTGCTGCTGAGATTTGCCGACATCGACTCGGGCACAATCATGATTGACGAGCAGGACATTGCCGAGGTCACACAGGCCAGCCTCCGTTCGCAGATCGCTTACGTGCCACAGGAGCCGCTACTATTTCATCGTTCAGTGCGCGAGAACATTGCCTATGGCAGGGCCGACGCTACTGATGCCGAGATTGAACAAGCAGCCAAAAAGGCGGGGGCCTATGATTTTATTACTCAGCTGCAGGACGGCTTTGACACACTGGTCGGTGAGCGCGGCGTAAAGTTATCGGGTGGACAGCGCCAGCGCATCGCTATCGCTCGGGCCATCGTGAAAGATGCGCCAATCTTAGTCCTCGACGAGGCGACCTCGGCGCTTGATTCTGAGTCAGAAGTTCTAATCCAAAAATCATTCAAGACACTGATGAAAAATCGTACTTCAATCGTCATTGCTCATCGACTTTCAACAATCGCCAAGCTTGATCGAATCATCGTGATGCATAACGGTAAGATAGTCGAGGATGGCTCACATGAGCAGCTCATTAAGCATGGCGGCCACTACGCAAAACTGTGGCAGCATCAATCTGGCGGCTTTATTGACGCCTAACCAGCACAGTCTCTAGGTAGTATGCTATAATGCATAATGATATGATGCACGCGTTTATTGATTTTATTGTTCATTTTGGTGTTGTCGCGATTTTGCTGGTTGTCTTTGCCGAATCGGGCCTACTCTTTGGCTTTATCTTTCCAGGCGACAGTCTACTGTTCACGGCTGGCTATATGGTTCAGCAGCATATTTTACCAATTGATATTCATTTCTTTGCGCTCCTGCTCTCATTAATGGCTATTCTCGGCGACAGTGTCGGTTACGCATTTGGACATAAAGTTGGCCGTAAATTATTTGAACGCAAAAACTCTCGCTTCTTTAAGAAGAAATATCTCGTGCAAGCCGAAAAGTTTTACGAAAAGCATGGCTCACTTACTGTGGTGCTGGCACGGTTTGTACCGATTGTGCGTACGTTTGCGCCAATCGTGGCCGGCGCTAGCAAGATGCACTATCGAACTTTTATTATTTTTAATATTATCGGTGGCGTTATTTGGGCCACGCTTTTCACCTACCTTGGATTCTTTGCTGGCAAGGCACTCACCGACGCTGGTGTTAATATAGAAGTCGCCGCACTGGTCATCATCTTCTTGTCAGTGCTGCCAATGATCATTCACGCCCTCAAGCAGGAGCATACTCGCGCGGCGTTGCGCCAACAAGTATCAGTCCTGCTCGGCAAGACTCGCCGCAAAAAGCAATAAGCCTTCATGATAAAGCCTGCTCGTTAGTAGCTATACGTCCAACTACAGCAAACTTTTCAGATACCTACCGGTAAATGATTCTGGCACGTTGGCGACTTCTTCTGGCGTGCCGCTCGCCACCACCGTACCGCCGCCGAGACCACCCTCAGGCCCCATATCAATAATCCAGTCGGCCGATTTGATGACATCCAGATTGTGCTCAATGATGATCATACTGTTGCCGCCGTCAACCAGCTGCTGCAAAATCCCCAGCAGCCGCTTGACGTCGGCAGAATGTAGCCCAGTTGTCGGCTCATCCAGAATGTACATCGTCTTGCCGGTTGAGCGTTTGGAGAGCTCCGTTGCCAGCTTGATACGCTGCGCCTCGCCGCCCGAAAAGGTAGTTGCTGGCTGACCGAGCTTAATATAACCAAGGCCGACTTCGACCAGTGTCTGTAATTTCCGAGCGATATTAGGCACGCTATCAAAGAAGTCCGCTGCTTGCTCAACCGTCATATCGAGTACATCAGCAATCGTCTTATTTTTATACTTAATTTCCAGCGCCTCACGATTGTAACGCTTACCGTGGCATTCGTCGCACTGGACGTAGACATCCGGCAAGAAATGCATTTCAATCTTGATCATACCGTCGCCTTGGCAGTTTTCGCAGCGACCGCCCTTGACATTAAAACTGAACCGACCAGCTTTATAACCGCGGACATTAGCCTCAGGAGTACTGGCAAACAGTTCGCGAATTGGCGTAAAAATACCAGTGTAGGTCGCTGGATTAGAGCGTGGCGTACGGCCAATTGGTGACTGATCGATGACGATAGCTTTATCCAACTGCTTTATTCCCTCAATTTTATCGTGTGCGCCAGGTACGTCACTAGCCCGGTTGAGCCGTGCCGCTAATTCCTTGGCGATAATATCATTGACCAGAGTTGATTTACCGCTGCCCGATACACCAGATACTACAGTCATCAAGCCCAAGGGGAATGCCACATCAATTTGTTTCAAATTATTCTCGCGAGCGCCGCGAACGATTAACTGACGGCTCGCATCAACCTGGCGGCGATGTTTTGGTACGGCAATTTTTTCTGCACCCGACAGATACCGACCAGTGATACTATCTGTGCATTTGGCGACCTCATCTGGTGCACCCAGTGCCACCACCGAGCCGCCATGCACACCAGCGCCTGGGCCCATATCAATCAAAAAGTCACTCTGGCGAATGGTATCCTCGTCGTGTTCGACTACCAGCACCGTATTGCCGAGATTACGTAGGTGCTTCAGCGTAGCAATCAGCCGATCATTATCGCGCTGATGCAAACCAATCGACGGCTCATCCAGCACATACAGCACGCCCTGCAAACCGCTGCCAATCTGTGTCGCCAGCCGAATTCGCTGCGCCTCGCCACCGCTCAGTGTATTGGCGGCGCGCCCTAACTCCAAATAATTCAGCCCGACATTACTCATAAAGCCGAGGCGGGCGGTAATCTCTTTCAAAATAAGCCGCGCGATCATTGCCTGCTGCTCGTTCAATGTTAACTTGTGAGTGAACAAGTCGAGCGCATCATCAACGCCAAGGTCGCAAATATCCATGATATTCAGACCCTGCACCGTTACCGCTAGGACAACTGGCTTCAGCCGCGCGCCGCCGCAAACATAACAATCCCGCTGGCGCATAAACCGCTCAATGTCCTTGCGCATAAATTCGCTATCGGTTTCTTTCCAGCGCCGCTCCAGATTAGGGATCACCCCTTCATAGGTTGTATCGTAATGCCGCCCATTGCCGAGCTGCACTGGATATTTCTGATCGCCCGTACCATAGAGCACTTTCTGGCGCGCCTCATCAGACAACTGCCCGACTGGTGTCCGGATACTGAAACCATGCGCCTCGGCTACCGCCGAAATCTTGCGCATGTAAAAGTTATCGACATTGATCCGGTTGTATGGCCGAATCGCCCCCTCAGCAATCGTCAGATTCTCATTCAGCACTAAACTAGGATCGACTTCCAATCGGCTGCCAAGTCCGGTACAGCTCGGACAGGCCCCTTGCGGTGCGTTAAAACTAAACAGACGCGGCTCAAGCTCTGGGATCTCCTCATCCGGATGATCAACACAGGCATAGCGCTGCGAGAATGTCTTTAATTCATCAGTATCAGCATCCAGCACCTCAACCACACCCTGGCCAAGCTCCAGCGCCTGTTCGACACTCTGACTCAACCGGCTAGTTAGGTCATCGTTCATTGCCAGGCGATCAACAACCAACTCAATACTGTGCTTGTAACTTTTCTGTAACTGCGGAAACTCATCCAATGCATACACCACGCCATCCACGCGCACCCGGGCATAACCTAACCGTCGATACTGCTCTGGAATGTGTGCAAACTCGCCCTTCTTATTCTTGACAATTGGCGCGAGTAGCAGCAATCGCTTACCGTCATATTGCTTAGCAATCTCCTGGATAATCGCCTCGGCTGTGCGGCGCGAAACTGGCTTATGGCAGCGCGTGCCGTCTGGCTTGAGAGCCGGACAATGCGGCGTGCCAATCCGCGCAAACAAGAGGCGCAGATAATCATAAATCTCGGTCACCGTCGCCACGGTTGAACGCGGATTGCGACTGGTTGACTTTTGATCAATTGAAATTGCCGGGCTTAGGCCCTCAATGCTATCAACATCCGGCTTATCCATAATGCCTAAAAATTGCCGCGCATAGCTCGACAGGCTTTCGACATAGCGGCGCTGGCCCTCGGCGTAAATCGTATCAAACGCTAGTGACGACTTACCGCTGCCGCTCAGGCCAGTGATTACCACTAGTTTATCGCGCGGAATTCCCACGTCGATATTTTTCAGATTGTGTTCACGAGCGCCCTTGACGCGAATTACCTCTGGCATATCTGGTCTATTATACCGAATAGGCGTTTATTTTTCCAGTTGCAGCGGACGGAACAATTTCCCCAATATCACATTTTGATGTATTTATAGCAACACATTATGCTTATGATTGCAAATATAAGGATCGGCTGTTATAGTAAAAGACATGAAGAGGTTTGTGATCATCTGTGGAATTGCTGTTGCCGTCGCAACCTTGTTCTATGTGACCCGCGAAGAGTGGTTTTCATTCGTAACCATAGGCCGAGTTCCGTTTACTAGCATGATCCTACCGGCGGCCGTCATGATGGGGTTTTGGATGGTCGTTGTGCCGGTATGTATCGTCTGGGGTAAGTCGATTAGCATTACCTTCTGGAATAGTATCGAGATGCTCGGAAAGCTTGATCAGCGTCGTATCAACCGACAAGTCCGCTTGGCAGCGCGCGCTCGTCACACCGCAACGCAACAGATTAGCCTGGCGATGGTTGCCGCGTGGTTAGTGGTAACCCAGCGCTACGTGACACACACTGACACTGCTACGAAAGCGGAGGACCAGTCAACTGCGCGATTAGCTGTCGCAACAAATTAAATACGCTATGCCTCGCTTATTCAATCTGATCTGTTTCTATAACGTCAGTTTCTGCTCTTTGCCTCATCTTGCACCCAGACTATCCCAAGTAGCGAAACGGTGCTCACCAATATCCGCCGCCAACTCACGCCAATAATTGATACCAAGTGCCTGTGATGATAAGTGGATGTTTAGCGTCAATGTAACCGCGAAGCGGCCGGCTTTTACCCAGCTGCTATTTGTTTCTCTGCCAAAGCAGTCGACTTATAGCGCTGAACAGCCGAATTATATAATTGCCACGCTGTCATCGGGATGCCCAATCGCCTCCCCTCGGCTAGCACCTCGTCATATCCAGCCAGCCATTCACCAAATCCGTGCTTCATATGACCTGTTACCATATCAACAACATCAGGCTGTTGAAGTGCATGCTGCATTATCGGAGTTGCCACCCTTAGTGGCATTATTGATAATACATTAAGGGGGAAAACTCGCCACACTGCAACACCTTGATGACGACATAGGGACATACCATCACGAAGTGCCATAATTAGCCGTCGAATCGCCCCTGGGTCGTGCGTTAATGCCGAGAAACTACCGCTGCTAGCTATGGCGCCAGCGGTCGCTGACTGCTGGAGATAATGAACCTTCATCCAATCAAGCAGATGAGCATCATAGCTAGTTGCCACACCAGCCTCTTTTAAATGCTGCATAAACAACTTTGCTCCCGCCTTTATGCCACCAACCCGCGTCGGTGTCGGAAAGACAATAACCTTTATGCCATGATCATCACGCCCACCGCCAACACTGGAAGGAAAGGCGATAAAATAATCATCAGGCGATATATATTGATCAACCTCACCAGCCAGATGCCAATTGTTTTGCATAAATCCAATCCACCTAGCCTTCGGCTGATACTTTGCTAGCATCGGTAGTACCGATTGAAGCTGACAGCGATTCACCGTCACTAGTATAACGTCGTAATAACCTTCTGGCGACGTGATACACTGTGGGTGAAATACTGTCGACTGATACGTATCGTTACGCTGGCGCAAATCCTTTATAGCAAGCGGCACGCCTTGCGACACCTTCTCATACCGCTCAGGCAGCGCTAGCACATCAACATCATGGTGTGCCGTTAATAAATACGCGTACGTCAGACCGATTGTTCCCGCGCCATAAATCAGGTACCGCATCCTATTCCTCGGTCGGCACTATTGCCTCTGCCCACAATTGCAATTCTTGTAAAATAAACTGCTGCTCGTCAGTCGCTGTTGGCGCTAAACGATGCAAAGCCGTCATAAACCCTGGTAACTGCACCTGCAGGCGCTGAGCCCGCCACGTTTCCCACTGCGCCAAATCATCTTCGCTGAGCGAGCGCGGAAAATTGCGCGCTTTGTAGTGTAGCAGCAGTGGCGCCAACCGCTCGTCCTGAAATTCTGGATGAAAATCAGCTAGTTCACGCTCATCGGCATTGCGCACCGCTTCAACACGGATACGATCGCGGTCGTTCAAAAAGCCGTCGTATAACTGTGCTTCTGGATCAGGCAGTTTTTTGAAGGCTGGCTTATTTTCAAAAATAGTCCGTAATTTTTCAGCAAAGTCTGGGTGATTCAGTAAAATATTTTGATGTTTCTGTACTGTCTTTAGATCAAGCGAAATTTTCCGCCAGCCATCGCCTTGTTCCAGCACACCCAGCGGAGACACCGCCGGACAGCGATTATATTGCAATTCTTTGACTGGCAATTTAACGAAATCTTCAGCCTGCCGCTCCTCCCACGACGCAAAGATTTTCTTCGCCAATTCCTCCGCGCTCAACCCAACAAATGGTGTCGGATCATAGCGCAAATCATAGACAACCACGCCGCCATTTCGGCTGGTTGTTAGTGGAAAGGCTACTGTAGTCTTAGCGAACTCTTTGTCGTAGCGCCCGCTAGCGTAAACAAACGGTTTTTTGTCGTCGACATTAACCAGCTGCTGGACTAATTTTTTATCACGCATCTTCAGCAAATAATCATACAGTTGTGGCTGCTTTTGCTTGATCAATTTCGTCACAGCGATCAGTGCTGTTACGTCCGCCAAAGCGTCATGAGCATTTTCGTGAGCTATACCATTGGCGCTAGTAATTAGTTCCAGGCGGTTGCTTGGCTCACCCTTATCATCAAGCGGCCAATTGATTCCTTCCGGCCTAAGCGCCCGCGTCAATCGCACCACGTCCAGCAAATCCCAACGCGAGCGACCGTCTTTCCAGCTCCATTCGTAAGGATCATGGAAATTGCGCCACAACAAATGGCGGATAAATTCGTCGTCAAACCGAATATTATTAAAGCCAACCGCAATAGTATCCGGCGTGAAAATCTCCTCACTCAACATCCGGGCAAATTGCGCCTCGGTGTAGCCTTCCTCGACCGTCTTTTGCGGCGTGATGCCAGTCACCATCAGCGCATCGGGGCTCGGCAAAGTATCATCATTCAGCGCCACCAATAGATTATACGGCTCGCCAATCGGTTCGAGATTCATGTCCGTCCGCTGCCCAGCAAACTGCATGATGCGGTCTTGCCGCGGATTTAATCCGCTGGTTTCTAGGTCATAGAAGAAAAATGTTTGTGCCATACCTATAGTATAGCAAAGCTACGAGATGACACCCAAACCTACTGCTCAACCAGCGTAAATGGCATCGATTCGCCAATCTGCACTACGGTCTCACCGACTGCACCCTGACGAATTAACTCGTGAGCGATACCCATTTTTCGCATGATATCTCGCAGGCGATTGACCGATTCAAATTGATCAAAGTTAGTACGACGAGCAAACTTTTCAATTTTAGCCCCGTGGATGATGAAACTAACCGTATCTTCCTCGTCCACATTTTCAGGCTCCGCGCCAACCGCCCGCTCCACCGTCCAGGCGTCAGACGCTGCTTGTGCATCCAGCGCGATTACAGGTAGGTCATAGCTCTCCTCCTCAACCATCTCCGCCTCACGTGCCCGATATTCAGTAACTTCACGGCGCAGCAAACGCAGCAGCTCAGTCACGCCAGCATGCGTTTGCGAGGAAATCGCCACCACTGGCGAACCGTTCGCTACGTTTTGTAGCGCCGTCGACTGCATAGCAATAATCTCATCGTCCAGTCCTTCACACTTCGTCAAAGCAATGATTTCTGGACGCGCCGCCAATTCTTCAGAATATTTTTCCAACTCGCGGCGAATGGTCTGGTATTTTTCCGCCGGGTCGTCACTATACGCATCAATCATATGCAGTAACACCGCCGTCCGCTCAACGTGGCGCAGGAACTGGTCGCCCAAGCCTTTACCTTCCGACGCACCTTCAATCAGCCCCGGAATGTCAGCGATCAACACTGAACCATCGTCAACATCCGCCACACCCAAATTTGGCGTCAATGTCGTAAATTCATAATTAGCAATTTCCGGTCGAGCATTGGAAACCACGCTTAAGAATGTCGATTTACCAGCATTCGGAAACCCAACCAAACCAACATCGGCCAGCAATTTCAATTCCAGCTCCGCCTCAAATTCTTCACCCGCCTCACCAAGTTCAGCCATCTTCGGCGCTTGGCGCGTACTGGAGGTAAAGTGCGCATTACCAAAGCCACCATCACCGCCACGGGCAACAACCGCTTGTTGCTGGTCTGCTGTCAAATCTGCCACTACCTTGCCGTCACGCTTGACTAACGTGCCCATTGGCACTTTGACGACCAGTGGCGAACCGCTTTTACCGCGCTTGTTGCGCTTACTACCGTCGCCGCCATGTTCTGCTTTTAGTTCTGGCTTGTAGCGAAAATTCAGGAGCGTGTTAAGGTCTTTGGTCGCCAAAAAAATGACGTCACCGCCGCGTCCACCGTCGCCACCATCAGGACCGCCTTTGTCAACATATTTCTCATGCCGAAAACTGACTGTGCCATTACCACCCTTGCCAGCCCGTACTAACACTTTCGCTGTATCTACAAACATAATTTTAGTATATCAAAAAGCACCCCCGAGAGATAGCGGAGGCGCCTTATTGTTTTAGAACATCCTAGTGGATAAAGTTATACCGACCAACTTCAGACATCGGAATTGTTCGATGCGTCACGACGTTATACCCAGCATAATTCATATCGCTAACGTAGATCGTGCCACCTTCAACCCGCTCAACCATACCGACGTGACCAAGACCGCCGCCGCCCCATGTTGTCTGGAAGATTGCCCCTGGTGCTGGTGTATGGTTAACGACAAAGCCTGCCGCCCGAGCACTTGCTGCCCACGACGTCGCGTTGCCCCAGAAGCTGCCAATTGGTCGACCAAGTGCTGCTCGCCGCTCATACACGTACCATGTACAGTTACCGAGAGCATATCGATTACCAACTGATGCCCGAGCATAGCCGTAGCTAATGCCATTAACCGCACCGACCGTTGTCCGCCCGGTATAGCCATGGCCTCGACGACCCGAGCGCGACGCCACGTAGCCTGGCTGCTCATTTTCTGGCAGTACGCCACCCGGCAAGACAATCCGTGTGTCCTTGGTTAGCGCCGCCCCATTTGCTAGGTCGTTATATAGTGCCACCCGTTCAGGATTTGCTTTATACTTTTCTGCCAACTTTTCAATAGTATCGCCGTCCTTAACGGTATAAACCACACCATCAACCATCGGGATAGTCAATGTTTTACCAGCTTCAACCGCATCAGATGTCATATTATTCGCCCAGCGTACCGTCTGTGCTGTCACGTTAAACTTCTTGGCAATAGAGTTAATCGTATCACCCTGCTTGGTGACATAAGTCTTGATACCGCGCTGGGCCGACTTTTCTGGCTGGACAATTTGCGGCTTGGAGATAACTTCAGTATCGCCCTGAGCCAGTTCTTTTTTGATCGACAGCGTTGCCGTCGCTTCGCGCAAATCACCCGCAGTCGGCAGATTAACTGTCTCGGCTAGATCAGTTACCGCATTAGCAGCCGCTAGCTGGTCTACCGAGACCTTATTGGCCTTATTCGTCTCATGAGCTGGGCCAGCAGACGGTGCGACCGGCTGGGAGGCAGACACCGAGCCCTGCCGGCTGGCAACCCCGCCCGTTTGGTAGCTCAATGCCAAAAATGAAATAACTAACAGAAAAATCCCACCGTACGCCGATACTGCGCTTAACTTGAGTTTTTTGCCCCGATGGGCAGATGCTTGATTACGAATAACGCTTCTCCCGTGTCAATGTCTCCATCAACACTGACTACCGTACTAAGTCTTTCTTCTCGCATAAGAACAGGATGCATTGTCGACCTAATAATTAGTTAATATTGCTAAACGATTAGTTTTCCGCATCCGTGCGACCGTTCTGGTAGGCCCGCGCGCCTACACGGCGTGTACCCTGTATGAGCGCAAGCTTGTTTCCATTATACGCGATCCTCTCATAATTTGTCAATGCTTTATCTTGTAATACACCTCACCCTTTAGCATATACACCAGCCCAACAACAAAGCTCAAAATGACTGCATGTGGCACCACCGCAGACATCGCCATCATCATCACAAAGAGAATAGTTGCGGGAGTAATATACAACAGTGTCGCGACAAGTATGAACGCACATATGAGTGCGAACGGCACTCGCACCATCAAGGTTAGACCAATATTGCGATAACGCAGACCCCGCCTCTGCTTGATTCTCTCCGCCTCAGATAGTTGATCGGCTGAACGCGGCTGCCAGTATGACGCTCCCTTAGGCATCGCGATAATCTTCCATAGCCACAGCGAACCAATAGTCGTACACGCCACCATAAACAATATAGCCGGGAGCGAGTTATTAAAGGCTAGTATAGCACTAAATATCGCACGGGTAACCTCTCGAAGTGCTGAACTAAATGGGCCAACCTGAGAGATATAGAACAGCGCCAATACCACGAATTGCACCACCGGATACACCACAGCCATGGCAAGCGCAGCGATGCGTTGCCGGTACTGGTCAGTTCGACGGGACTGCTTCAAGACAATGAGACCCTGAACGAGGAGTGATGCGATAGCTACGCCAATGACAGCCAGTACTAACGGCATATCCTGAAGGTTCTGAAAGAATAGCGGTAGTTGACCTATGAATACCCCTGTTGAACAAACAAGTATTGCCGCCTCAATGACAATGACTGCCTCACATCGAATATTACGCTCTGGTGAAGATGCAGCTTGTTTCTTAGGTTTATTCTTTGTAGTCGTGGCTGTCGTCTTTGTCATTCGAGGATTTTCTCCTTTCTTTTTGAGGTGTTTTACTGTCTATTATACCAGAGTATTTTTACGTTTTGACGTCAACAAAAATAGCCCGCTATCAAAGCTGAGCGAGCTACTGCAAATACGAACGAGATAAGCATCTCATAAAAATGGTGACCTCACGGAGAATCGAACTCCGATTGCCAGGATGAAAACCTGGTGTCCTGACCGTTAGACGATGAGGCCATCAAACAGATTGTATTGTAGCAGATTGGCAATATTTTGTCTAGGAATTAGCTGCGGTTGCTGGCTGTGGCAAAAATTGACTTTTACAACATTTTGGTGTATTCTACATAGAGTTATGAGGATAAAGGAGGAAGCTATGCGAAACTTATCATCACTATTCCGCTCGCTATCGCTGCGCCACTATGCCGTTTTAGCGGTAGTCGCAGTTACAGCGGCAGTGCCAACTACATTATGGGCGCTAGATTCTGATCACTCCGCCAACACCAATACCCAAGCGCCGACGAACACAAAACCTACGCCGGTTTACAGCTGTAATGCGCTCAGCATTGATCAGTTTTCAGCTACTAGTTTCAAGTTCTCGGTCAAATATTCCGCTCATGGTGGCGCAACCTATAAGACAACAATTTACAAAGTCTACGACGCCAGCGGCAAAGAAGTATACCGAACTGGTAACGAGTTTAAGGGCTTCGCGCCAGGCACGTACACGGTTAAAGCCTTTATCGTCGTTGACGTAAACGGCAAGGAAGAGACGGTGACCAGCGATGCCTGCACCAAACAGGCCACAGTCCCTGGCGAAACCCCGGCTCCACAACCAAAGCCTGAGCCAAAACCACAACCGAAACCTGAACCAAAACCAGAGCCAAAGCCAGATAAACCACCGAAAATCACTCTAGCGCTTGCCGTCAAGACTACCGTCAATGGTGCGCAGCACAAGACAGTTGCCGTCAACGAGGCCTTCACCTACCAGGTAACTGTCACCAACACGGGGACGGTTACGCTGCGGGATACGTATGCCACCAATACCGCACCACAAGGTGTAACCTATCTAAAGGCGTCTGGCGGCACAATTCAAAATAATACCTGGCAGACATTGATTAGTGAGCTCAAGCCAAATGAGTCAAAGACATTTACTATTGACGCGGTCGTTAAACAATACGTCGCGGGCACATTGACCAGCACAACCTGTCTCAAGAGCGAGCAGGCTTCGCTTGAGGGTCATAGCAATTGCAGCAGCGCTACTATAGAGGTGACTAAGCCGCAGGCCCCGGCTCCCCAACCGAAACCAGCGCCAACGCCACAGCCAAAGCAACCAAAGCCAGCACCGGCTGACCCAAAACAACCAAACCCAGCCCAACCAGCTCCCCAACCAAAACCTGAGCCAAAAACGCCAGACCAGTCGAAGCAGCCATCGACCAACGATAATCAGCAGTCACCTTCAGCCTCGGGCGGCACACAAACCACCAACCCACCTGCTGCACCGACGACCGTTGGCGAACTGCCACGGACTGGTAACGCCACTGACACGCTCGTTGGTGGACTGGGTCTTGGCGCCCTGCTCACTGCTGGAGTCGCCTACCTCATCAGTCGACGTCATGTGTAATCATAAATCTGGTTGACTTGGATGCCCCTCGCACCCCGAGGGGCATTTCATGGTACAATAGTATTATGGCAAAACAGAAGAAAAAGCGCTCTAAGAAATACTCTGGCGTTGACGCCGCAACAACTCGGCCCAGTGTCACGCGCATCCAGGCGGTCAGTCGCTCGTCGGCCGGTCAGTGGCTATATGAACGCAAAAAATTACTGCGTGGTGTCGGCATCGGCGTAGTAATAGTCATCATCGTCATTGTGATTATCACTGGCATCATTAGTTTATTCCGGTAAAACTTTCTCAGTGACTTGTCGCCTTTTTCTTGTTCACGGCCGGCCTATCAAGTGGCAGACGAAAACCAAACGTGCTGCCCTTGTTTTCTTTCGAGGTAAAAATCATCGCCCCGCCGTGCTCCAGCACGACTTTACGCGCCAAAAACAAGCCAACGCCCGTGCCGTCAGGACGACGCTTGCGAGCATTTGAGGCGCGAAAGAATTTACCAAACACGCCAGACTGCTCAGCTTTTGGCACGCCGATGCCTTGGTCTTCGACCGTAAACACCACTTCCCGCGTATCGCAACAGAGCGACACCTTGACCGTCGTTCGTTCTTTAGAATAAAAGATTGCGTTATCAATCATGTTCATGATGACTTGGCGGAGTTTTTCGGCGTCAATCGGCAACGTCGGAACATCATCGTCAATATGCACCGAAAGAGTGATGTTATGCTGCTTGGCCACAATCTTCAGCAGAGCCATTTCACTTTGTACAATATCACCGAGGTTAGCCGGCTGACGATTCATAGTGAATGTCCCGGTCTGTAAGCGAGAGATACTGAGAAAGTCATTGATCAGTTGTACCATGCGCTCACTCGAGGAAAAAGCCTCGCGTAGAACAGCCTTCTGGGTCGGACGAACTGGGCCGAGATCACCTTGGAGCAACATATCGAGATAGCCCTTGATACTGGTTAGCGGTGTCCGCAGCTGATGCGATGCCATAGAAATAAACTCATTCTTCGCTTCGTCTAGCCGCTGTAGCTGCTGGTTACTCATCCGCAGTTCCTGCGTCGCCGCCTCGACACGCTGCTGTAGTTCGGCATTCAGCTCATTCACCTCCTCCATCGACTGAGCATTTTTAATCGCAATCGCCAGCTCACCACGCACCGCCCGAAGCATTGAGAGATCGCGCTCGACATAATTATTTTTCTGACTTTCGCCGATCAGCACAAAACCAACGATGTCTTCCTGCAGCGATAATGTCATGACGATAGCCAGTTTTTGTAGTTTCATCGTCCGCCGTAGCTGCTCTGGCAGCGATTCGACGACCGCTACGTCATCAAGTTGTTCAATTTGGTGTTGCGCTGCCAATCCCGTTAGATCCACTTGTGGCGGACGAGTGTGTCCACGTGAGCCAAATATCCGAAAGCGCCCATCATCATAGACCGCAAAGATCACCTGACGAGCCTTGAGGAGCCGCGTCAGGCACGCCGCTAATCGAGTCGTCAGCAGCCGCAGCCCCATTGTGTGCAGCAAAATTTGCCCAATCTCGTTGATAAAACTTTCAATGGTATAGTCTTGCCGATAAAATAGCTTGTCGGTCAGGCGATCAAAAAACTGCTTGGTCGGTTGAAACAAAAACCCTAACAATAATGCCGCCATCACGCCCCAAAAGCCAGGTATCCCACCGATGTCGTGACCGCTGAGCGCACTGACGATCGCCGAGATAATATACGTCGCCGCGTAATATACGATTGCTAACAAGCTCAACAACATCGCATATGCAATCGTTCGCACCGCCGCATCTTTCAGACCAAAGAGACGATGTTTAACAATCGTTAGGTATGCCAACGGTATAAAAATAAAGGTGCTCAGCGGACCGGCCCAAATGAGATCGTAGCGACCGACAGCTGGTAGCAGCAAATTAAATACCATACCCACGCCACCAGCAATCCCGTACGCATGAGAAATAAGCCGTAGCTGAGAGCGCACCAAAAGCGCACTGCGACGACGAGCCTGATACGCGAGAATTACCAGTGCCGCCAAAAACAGCAGTATGAAATACGCCATATAGATGAAATAACCGATCGGATGGATGACGACGGTATGCTCATCCACTACCACTTGTGCTATCAGCCAATCAACTCGCACGACAATCACCGCAGCAACGATACCAAATAACACCCAGGCAGTGGCCGGTAACCATTTCATCGTTCGTCGGGAGCCGATATGAGCCGCCACCGAGATCATGGCTACCGCGATCAGTGCTGCTCCAATGTAATATATCCTCAGGTATATTAGTGCCGCCGCCAGTACATTCGTCGCTAAAAACGCCGCAATACCCAGTGCCCACAGCGCAATGCCAACCGTCAGCACAAAAAAGAACCGGGTTGCCGGCTGGCGTGGTTGATGAGCCACAACCATAAGGCCAAATACCAGCGACATCACCCCAGCAATGATCAACCCCGCTATTTCCACGCCCACTCCCTCGTCATATTTCTAGTGTACCACCAACCTTTGGTCTACGCATAGCATATAGTGCATAGACGCCGTCATCAGGACAATATACATCGACCTGCCAATTACCCAGACCCGCCGCCCCCGCGATCCGCTGCATTGTTTCGATTGACCGAGGCTGGATATGTGGCCACTGCACGACATTGAGCGTAAAGCCTAGCTGCGGATGCGTATCACGCATATTACCAATCAGTAGCAACCCGCCGGGTTTCACCAGTTGGGCAGCATTGGCTAGAAAAGTTGCGGCATCAACCTGCAGCACCGTCGAGCCTTTACCTAAAAGCACCTCAGGCACATACTCCAAAATTCCAACAGCATCGACTGCATCATATGCAGCCCCCTCAAGGCCAACCCGTCGCCGCAGTGCTCGAGCTGCTACGTTCATTTGTGCGTCTACCGCAGGCAGAACTACACCCTGAGGGCACAGAATATTCATACAGCGAACATCAATAGACTGCTTGACTTTCATTGCCTGAGCATACGTTTTTGCGGCCCTGAGTGCCGACCGGTCAAGATCAACCAGTGTGACTCGCGGCACAGCATGACCATTCTCTTTGATGTGCCGGAGCGCATGACAAACCGGCTGAGCAGCGCCGCAAGCTAGACTAACCCACTGCTGCTCTGTAGCGCCCAGAGACGCTTGATCAATAACGTGCCTGGCAAGAATAGCCTGAACAATTTCACCGCGACTGCGAATACCGTGCGCATCCAAAATATTACAGGCCCAGTCGCGCACCTCTGGCGAGACTGGCTTGCCATTCGCTAATTGCTCAATGCTCGGATCATATAACAAGTCTAGTGCCGACGCCGTCGGTATCAGTTCCAGCCAATCCTCGACACCAGGAACCCGAGCGATCAACTCACGTGTCGCTGGATTGGTATCATCAATCCTCGTTCGCTGGCGCCCAATCGCTGCGTTAAGATCATAATCACCATGAAAGCCCATACCAGTCAGCTTTTCTAGCTCCATCACTACCTTCTCGTGGGATTGCGTCTGATATCGGTCACGCATCGGCACTGGATGAATCCGCCACTGATCCAGCTCAAGTTCCGCCCTGCGCTCTGACAACTCAACCCAGCCATAACGATCTGGCTGAATAGTTATGCTTTCACGCTGCTTTATTGTCACTTTGCCCACCTCTTTTGTGCTAGTTTTACAATACACCACTGCCTGCTATAATACAATTATGGTTAAAATTGCTATCATTGAAGATGACGCGACGATCAGTCAGATGTACCGAATGAAGTTCGAGGCGGACGGGTTTGACGTGCGACTAGCGAGTAATGGCACAATTGGCGTGGCGCTCGTCGAATCGTTTCGTCCAGATGTTATTTTGCTTGATATCCAGATGCCAGAGATGGATGGAGCCGAGGCCCTGCGACGTATTCGCTCACACGCGTGGGGCAAGACCATACCGGTTATCGTACTGACCAACCTCGGCGAAGAAGAAGCCCCGCGCGAGATGCGCTCACTTGGCATCCAAGGCTACATCGTCAAAGCCAACCTCACCCCACGCCAAGTTGTCGCCCAGGTCAAATCAGTCACTACAAAGCCGTGAGTTTCTACCGGATATTAACCCGGCGCAGGCACGCCGTAATCACATTATCAAACAATGCGCTCACCGTCAGCGGGCCGACGCCGCCTTTTTCTGGTGTCAAGTGAATGTCGGTGCGCGTCCGATTCGCCGGTGCCACGTCACCAACAATCTTGCCATCCTCCGAGGCGGTTCCTGCGTCAACCACCACCGCACCAGGTCGGATCATATTTGGCTGAATCAGTCCTGCCACGCCGGTTGCCGTGACGATGACGTCATATTCGTGTAGTCGCGATAAATCATCGCCTCTACTAAATACCGTTACGTCCAGTCCCGACGCTCGCCACATCCGCTCCAGCGGCGCACCGACCAGTCGTCCGCGCCCGACAATAGCCAGCTTCTTACCAGCTAGCTCCACACTATAGCCCGCCAATAGCCAATTGATGGCCATCGGTGTCGCCGGGTCAAACAGCGTTCGCTCAGAATTGAGGCCATCGACGTCTTTTTCTGGCGCTACCAATCGTACGATCTGCTTAGTCTGCTCTGGCTCAGCCAGCGGCAGCTGGACAATGATTCCCTGGACGTCATCACGTTGGTTCAGTGCCGTGATCGTCTCCGGTAGCTGACGAGTCGCCACCCGACAAATTTCTACCTCAATCAAAATATCCGCACCGTAGCGCTGCTTGAGGCGCATGTAGGTAGCAATGACTGGATTGTCCGAATCGGTGACGATGGCGAGGCGTGGCTGAATGTGGTGCGCTTGACGGAGCATGCGCACTTGCTTGGCCTGACGCTGCTTGATAAACGACGCGAGTTCTGCACCATTGAGAGATTTCATTGTTTGATTGTAGCAAATCAGCATGAGCACGTCGAGCACCTTGAGGATGGTAGCCGTCTGTGGTATAATCGGGAAGCTTGGCGGATGTAGCTCAGTTGGTTAGAGCGCTGGATTGTGGCTCCGGAGGCCGTGGGTTCGAGCCCCATCATTCGCCCCAAGCATTGTCCGTAGCAAAAGGCGCGACGTTATGTTTACCTTCACCGCTCATTATGCTATAATCTGGACTGATTGGGCCAGTAGCTCAGCTGGTTAGAGCACCTGCCTCTTAAGCAGGGTGTCGAGGGTTCGAGCCCCTCCTGGCCCTCCAAGGAATTATCAAACCCCAGTTTGTCTGGGGTTTTTAGTATGCCTGGTAAATCATACTGTTTATGAAAATGGATTATAGCCGCGTGAAGGCGGCTCTTGAAATCGAGGCGATGATGGTGACGGACAACCGGTACCGCCCTCGCTAGTGGGGCG
Organism: Candidatus Saccharibacteria bacterium oral taxon 488; assembly: GCA_010202645.1. NCBI lineage: Bacteria > Candidatus Saccharimonadota > Candidatus Saccharibacteria bacterium oral taxon 488. Next base: position 649,370 of record CP047920.1, read on the forward strand.
AGGCGGCGGTGTATTTTGTGCCGATGACGACGGCTCCGCTTGGCGCAGTGAATTACCCACAAAGGTACGATTGGAAAGCGGAGCGTCGCTAGTCGTGTCATGGTCTTCCGCTATATCGCCGGTGCTTGCTGATGGTACATAACCACGCGCACCCAGCGCTGATGACTGATAATTCCCGATCCGCTGGCGATCGCAGTTGCGGTCACTCACTCGACGACTTCGACCGGTATTACCAAACGCCGGCTGCGTCCGTGGCCGATGCGCCATTAACCGCTGAACTAACCGACGCGACATTCGCGGTTTACCACTAGCATCCATATGACCCTCCTTCGATCATTCCTGGCGCCCCGAGTAGGATTCGAACCTACGACCTTAGGCTTAGAAGTCCTCTGCTCTATCCAGCTGAGCTATCAGGGCATGTTCACATTATAGCATCTTTCTGGTACAATAGTGCAAGCTCGCGGGTGTAGTACAGCGGCTAGTATGCAAGTTTTCCAAACTTGAGATGGGAGTTCGATTCTCCCCACCCGCACCAATGTAAGATAATTTCAATCCGCGAAAAAGGGCATCATGGGTTCATATTCATACACAAACACTTCACCATACCAGCCACAGGACATCGAAGACGCCTCCGAGTTTTATGACGTGATTGAGCGCAGCAGCCTGACGCATCAACTGTCTGAGTCACGGCCGTACGTTTACTGGACAATGGAAATTTATGACAAAGCCAACGGCATTAAGGGCGGCGGCGGTCTCGGTGTTTTGGCGGCAGATACTCGACGGGTGGCCGAAAAGTTAGAGGTACCGTTTGTGGTGGTTACGCCATTTTATCGTAGCGAGTCGCACCAAAAAATTACCGACCTCGCACAAACTGAATACGTTGAGAAGGTCTCGCCCCAAGAGTATGGCTTTCATTATATTGATGAGGTTTCGGTTAGCTCCGCCGGCTTTCCCGATGCTAGCCTCAGTGTCTTTCGCAAGACACTCGGCTCAACTCAATTTGTCACCATCTCAGAGCCAAACTTTGGACAATTGTACGAAGGAGAAGGCTCGGGCGATCACCGACTCTACCAAGAAGTAGCGCTTGGGTTTGGCGGCTATAAGGCCCTGAAGCTGCTCGGCATCAAACCAGCCGTCATTCAGCTCAATGAAACCGCAACAATTTTTGCGGCACTGGCTCGGCTGGACGAGCTATGCGCCAACGGCATGAATTTATATGAAGCAATTGTTTACGTCCGCAAACACACGCTCTACACCAACCACACTCTACTCCAGGCAGCTGAACCGGAGTTCCACCGCTCGCAATTTGAAAAATTGGTACTGCCAAACCTCAAAAGCAACGCCGTGCGCTGCTGGCTGATGGAGCAATTTCGTAATGATCGCCTGCGACCAAACTTGTTGGCAATTGAGCTAACCGAAGCCAAAAACGGCGTCAGTAAACTGCACGCCCACGTGGCTAATTTCCGCGACCGCAACAACGACAAAGTCAAATTCCATGCCATCACTAACGGCATTGACCTCGAGACATGGGTGCTACCGGAAATTCTGCAGGCTTATCGCGAACATGCCATTATTGATAAATTTGGCCTACCGACCGAACAGTGCCAAGAGGCGATCAGCGGGCTATCAGCCGCCACTATTCGATCACTCAAGCGTACTGGCCGGCTGGAATTAAATCGAGTTCTCGCCAGGCGCAAGGATCAATACAACAACCCAGTTCACCTACCCGAGGACGCACTGGTGTTCGACTTCAAGCGGCGATTTGCCAATTACAAGCGACCACATCTACCATTTGAACGCCCGGAAGTGCTCAAGCAGATTTTGCTTGATAGCAACGCTCACTATATTCTTGCCGGTAAGGTTCATCAGGGCGATCATGATATGTATCAGCAGCTCCTGACCATCCTCAAACTCGTCGATAGCGACCCTGTCCTGCGTGAGCGTGTCCACTACATCCAAGATTACGACGAGACCCTAGGACGAGCGCTGGCGATTGGCTCAGACGTTGCTATCAACGTGCCGATCATTGGCCTCGAGGCCTGCGGTACATCATGGGAAAAAGACATTGCCAATCTCAAGCTGCTTATCTCCACCAGTGACGGTGGCGTTGCCGATATCAAGCCAATCGCCTGCCTCGAGGTGAGCGGCGTGAGTCTAGAGGATGAGACCACCTCGCTCTACGCTAATATGCGGCGGGCGGCACAAATTATCGCTAACGACGAGCTACTGACACAGCACATTCATCGCCAGCTCACAGCCTATCTACCGATCATATCGGGTGCACGAATGCTCAAGGATTATCTCAAGTTTCTGTTTCCTGCCCGTCATACAACCAAATAGAGCCGATAGCAGAACACTCCGTAGCTACTCGGTGATAACTTCAATCTCTGCACCCAGCGAATTAAGCCGCTGCGCTAGTTCCTCGTAGCCGCGATTAATTGAATACACATCACGCAAGATTGACACGCCCGGCGCCGCTAACATGGCGAGCAGTACCACAACCGACGGCCGCAGCGCTGGCGGCGCCACAACATCAGCGGGCTTCCACCTGGTCGGGCCAGTGATATACACCCGATGCGGATCAACCAGCTCAATCTGCGCATTCAATTTACTCAGCTCGGTGAAATAAATCGCTCGCTTCTCATAACTCCAATCGTGCACCAATGTCCGACCTTTAGCAACGGTCGCAATCAGCCCCAAGAACGGCAAGTTGTCCATATTAATCCCCGGAAACGGCAGCGCGTGAATCTTGTCTTTTGGCGCAATCAACCTAGAGTGTTTCAGCGTGATATCCACCAAGCGAGTACGACCGTTGTTGGCTGCATATTCCTCACTTAACTCATATTGCAAACCCATTTCCGCCAGCGTTGCCAGCTCAATTTCCAGAAACTCAATTGGCGCCCGGCGCACCGTGATTTCTGAGTCAGTCACCACGGCCGCCGCGATAAAGCTCATCGCCTCGATCGGGTCTTCAGACGGGCAATAATCAACCGCTGTATTGATGTGCGACCGGCCCGTGATTTTCAGTGTCGTTGTACCGATACCCTCAACGCTCACGCCCAATTTCTGCAAAAAGAAACACACATCCTGCACCATATAGTTTGGGCTCGCATTGCGAATAATGGTGGTGTCCGGAGACAGTGCCGCCGCCATGATAACATTCTCCGTCACGGTATCGCCACGTTCAGTCAATAAAATTGTCCTATCGCCTGTTGTTGGATCGACGCGCGCATGATAATATTCGCTCTCAGCGTCCACCTGCATCCCAAAGTGCTTTAGCCCTGATAGGTGTGGCTCGACCGTGCGCTTGCCGAGGTTGCATCCACCAGCAAATGGCAGCCGAAAATCATGATATTGATGAAGTAGTGGGCCAAGGAACATGATCACGGTACGCGTGCGCTTGGCAGCAGCGATATCCATGTCCTCCAGCCTCAGCCGCGCCGGTGGTATAATCTCCAGGTCGTTCTTTCGCAGCCAACGGGTTTTAACGCCAATTGAGTTGAGCACCTCAATGATCCGGTTAACCTCCTCGATACGTGCCACATGACGCAGCGTCGTTTTTCCCTTGTTGAGCAAGCTGGCACAGAGCAGCCCCACGGCCGCATTCTTGCTCGTTTTGACCGATATATCACCAGAAAGTTTTTTACCGCCATGCACCCGAAAGTTCATTTTGCCCGAGTGATTGAGCGTAACGATGTTACAGTTGAGCACATCGCTAATCCTCACTAGCATCTCGACACTAATATTCTGACCGCCGTTCTCGATGCGATTGATGGCACTTTGTGATGTACCGATGGCCTCAGCTAGTTGTGTCTGTGTGAGGCCTTTGCGATTACGATTTTCAGTGATAATAACGCCGATTTTTTGGAGATAGTCATTCATACTCATAGCGTACAATATATCACACATGATATATGTTGTAAAGTGCTATAATAGAAGAAAAGGAGGGAGTGTCATGCAAGATACGCAGGTCGCCGATTTAATTGCGGCAGAAATAGAACGGCAGCAGCTGGGGATCGAAATGATCCCAAGCGAAAATTACGTTTCAACTAGTGTACTCAAAGCGCTGGGCAGCGTCTTTACCAACAAATATTCTGAGGGTTACCCCGGACGACGCTATTACGGCGGACAAGAAAACACCGACCAAATTGAGCAGCTGGCGATTGACCGCGCTAAAAAGCTATTCAAGGCCGACCACGCCAATGTCCAGCCGCACTCCGGCGCCCAGGCCAACGAGGCGGTGTATTATGCGTGGTGCGAGCCTGGCGATACCATTCTGGCGATGGATTTGGCGCACGGCGGCCACCTGACGCATGGCGCGCCAGTCACCCGCTCAGCCCGCGAATATAACTTTGTCCGCTACGGCATCAAGGATGTCGAGACTGGCGAAATTGACTATGAAGAAATTCGCCGCTTGGCGCTGAAACATCAGCCAAAAATCATCTTGGCGGGCTTCTCGGCCTATCCGCGCGAGCTAGATTACACCAAGTTTGCCGAGATTGGCAACGAAGTCGGCGCTATGTTGATGGCAGACATGAGCCACATCGCTGGGCTGATCGTCGGCGGCGTAGCCAAAAATCCGTTCGATTATGGCTTTCACGTTATCACCACTACCACGCACAAAACCTTGCGCGGCCCGCGCGGCGGCTTGATTTTGTCGAGGGGCATAGCCAGCAATCCTTTGAAGCGGCCGGAAAAAACCTTGGAAAACTTGCCAACACTGATCGACCGGGCGGTCTTCCCTGGCACCCAAGGGGGCCCGCACATGCACACCATCGCTGCCAAAGCAGTCGCCTTTGGCGAGGCGCTACGCCCAGAGTTCACGGAATACGCCCAGCAAATCGTTAAAAATGCAGCCGTTCTGGCAGATGAACTAAAGCGCGGCGGCTTGAAATTAGTAACAGGCGGCACCAGCAACCATCTAGTGTTAGCGGACATCTATGGCAGCTTCGGCATTGATGGTAAAACTGCTCAGGAGCGGCTAGAGGCCAGCGGTATCACCGCCAACGCCAACGCCATCCCCAACGACACCCTACCGCCATTCCGTCCAAGCGGCCTGCGCCTCGGCACGCCAGCACTCACTACACGCGGCATGACAGAGGCGGAAGTTAAACAAATTGCCAAGTGGATTATTGCAGCGATAAATACAGAAAATCCAGCAGAATACACAAAAATTAAGCAACAAACTACTAGCCTTGCAGCGCGTTTTCCGCTACCATATAACTAATACTAAATAACTTGGGGGGCAAATCAGAAATGATTTCTTCAAACAAAACTAAAGGTTTCACATTGGTTGAGCTCTTGATCGTTATCGTGGTCATCGCTATCTTGGCTGCTATCTCGATAGCAGCATACAATGGTGTATCCAACAAAGCTCGGGATAGCGAGAGGTTAGCCAGCGCACGCGACATCATCAATGCTGCCGCCGTGTACAACTCAGAAAAAGGCCACTGGCCGACAATAGCAGAGCTGGGGTCATTTAATACGATTAGGTTACCTGACCAGGTAAAAAGTCGCCTCGGAACTACCGCACCAAGTCCAACCGATAAAAGCAAGTATCTATACGAGTTGTGCGGAACTGCTCCAAACGTTACCGGAGCAAAAGTTACCTACTGGAAAGAAGCTATTGATGGACACGAAGCTCACGAGAAGATAGTCAGTAGCGGTAGCGGTTGTTAAAACAAAGAGACAAACAAACTGTTATGCTGCTCGTATAAAAAGCCCCGGTAATTCCGGGGCTTTAGTGTAATAATACTACAGTAAGCTTACTAGCAGTTGCTACCAGTAGTAATCACCTGCTCGTGCTGAGCACTTCCTTCGATAATATCTTTCCAGTAGGTAACTTTAGCACCGGTGTTGTTATTGTTTGAGTCCTGACAAAGTTCGTATTTGTACTTACCCTTATCGTTTGGACCTGGGGCAGTGTTGCCTATATTATCCTTCGCATTCTTTGATAGCTTAATCGTATCAAATCCCTTGATTTCGGTATCCGTTGGCCACTTATCCTTTTCAGAATTATATGCAGCTGCTGCGTTAATAATGTTACGCGCATCGGTTGCACGCTCATCATCCCGAGCCTTATTTGTCACACCATTGTACGCTACAATCGAAATAGCAGCCAAGATAGCGATGACCACGATAACGATCAAGAGCTCAACCAATGTGAAACCTTTAGTTTTGTTTGAAGAAATCATTTCTGATTTGCCCCCTATTTTTAGTTAGTTATTATTGTAACTTGATTGTAACAAAGCGATTATAAAAGCGCAAGCATTTTACGAATAATTCCCCGATTCGACTCACGTTGGCCATAAAAACAGAGGTAGTACCTCAAAGCACTTCCTGCTCGAAACGGGCGTTATCCACACGACCCACCCGAACCCGCTATGGACACGAGGCGCCGGCAGTGCCATTAACAGCAACATTGATTGACTTGATGAGGCGCTGGCTGGAGTACTGGATATTTTCACCAGCAACGGTTTTAGTCACCCCGAGGCTGACCTTAAGCGTACCGTCGTTAATCTTGCAAACATTGAAATTGAGCACCGTACTGGTGTCGATGATTGTCTCGACCGCCCCATCCAGCTGCCAGATACGATCACTGGCACTCGGGCATGAGCCATCGTACATCGTCTTGCGCTTGAGCTCCGAGCCGCTCTGGAAATACTCAGTGGTATAGGTCTTGGCATCAGCGATAGCAACCGCTCCCCACGCCACACCGCAATCGCTTTTTTGGATCAGACGCCGCGTCGAGCTGTAGGGGTTGTCGCTGGTGGCGAGGCTATGCATACGCACGTATGACGAGGTTGTTCCCTCAAGCGTAGTGCTAAGCCGCACGTCTGCCTCAATCCGATCAAGTGCCGTTAGCACATCGCTCTGTAGCTGTGACCTGGCACTAGTGATCATTGATGAGCCAGTAAGGTTGATAATTAGGCCGATGATACCCGCCAGTACCAAGATAATGACTGGCGCAATCGCCAAGATCTCGATCAGCGTAAAACCTTGGCTGTGTTGTCGCCGGTTAGAATTAGCCCGAAATATACGTCGCATGCACCACCTCCTGCGCTGGCGTTCCATAAGTAATAATCACTGCGACGCGAATCACTGCGACGCTGTTTGGCACTTTACAATATTCGACTCGAGCACGTACTGGATCCGGCAATGTTGGCGTGGTCGGTGGTGTCACGTGTTCAGTCTTGACCGCACCGCTGCCACAAACTTCAGACACCGTTTTGTACAGGCCGCGTTCACGCAGAATGCTGTATCCGATACTAGCGGCCTCCGACGTACGGCGAGCCTCAGTATTGCGCGCCAACACCGCCCCATACAGTTGGTAGCCGCTCATTATAAAGATCCCGGCGATAATTAAGGTGATCATCAATTCGACAACGGTGAAACCGCCCGCATGCTTTAGAGACGTTTGCTGTTGAGTACTTGCCATTTACCCGGCTCCTTTGTTTCTAAATGATAAAAAATCGTATAGCGCCGACAGGCCGTACCTATCTCGTCACACACGCCACCGTAAACCCCAGCAATGTAGACGTACGCACCGTTCGGATAATTAGTAATCTTGGTGTTTTCGTAATCATCCTTCTTGGCAAACAGCTGACCCACGTTAGCGATCGGATTGACACCGAATGTACCGTTAATCGCCGAAATAAGGCGTTCTCGATCCAGTGGGCCGGTCTTGGCGGCACCACCCAGTTCGTCAAACGCCGCTGCAAACTGCGCCGCAGTCATCTTGCCAGCACCGCTGGCGCCAGAAACATACGCCGGATAGCCGCCAGCAGGCTTGATGACGTTACCGGCACTGTCGCGAATTTCCCGTGGATAGACGCTCTCGAGATAGTTCTGCAAGGCTAGTACATCGGCCTCACGCTCCTTATCGCGTGCCGCCGCCTGATAATTACGAAAACTCAATGTTGCGAGCACCAGTAGAATTGCCATGACAGCAATAGCAATGATCAGCTCGACTAGCGTAAACCCCCGTCCCTTCATACCCCCATCATACTCGGAAATATGCATAAGCGCAAGCGTTTTGGCGCTCAAATTTCCAACGGTTCTTGCTGGATCTGGATGTGGAACTTATCGTAGACTGACTGGATGATGGTGTCACGTGCCGCCGCCAGATCGTGGTAGCTGGTCGCCGACTCATTGATCAATACCAGCGCGTTCTTGTCGTGCACCCGCATGCCGTGAAGCAATGCCCCCTTGAGCCCAGCCTGCTCGATCAACCAGCCCGTTGGCACCTTGTGTCGGCCGTCCGGCATATCATAGGATGGGGCATCTGGATACCGTTCACGAAGTTCATTCAGTTGCCATGATTCGATCAGCGCGTTCTTGAAGAATGAGCCAGCATTAGGTCGCTCGGTCGGATCAGGTAACTTATCAAACCGAATCGCCATCACCGCGTCGCGGATCACCTGCGGCGTAAAGGTCGTGATATTCATGTTGGTCAAATACCGCTGGAGGCCGGCGTAAAATGGCGGTTTTGGCGCTGCGTGATGGAGCTTGATGGTAATTGAGAGAATGCAGTAGCGGCCGCTCGCCTCACCACGAAAAATACTATGCCGATATGAAAACCCGCATTCCGCTGCGCCTAAGGTCACCACCCGGTCAGTCAGTGAGTCGTACGCCTCTAGCTCAGTGAGCACATCAGCAACTTCCTGGCCATACGCACCGACATTTTGCACCGGCGCAGCGCCGGCTGTACCAGGGATGGCCGACATCGCCTCAATGCCGCTCAGGCCCATGGTAACTGTACGCTTAACCACCTCATCCCATATTTCACCCGCACCAACCTTGATCGTTGCCGTCTGGCCATCATCAGTCAGCACTTCAAACCCCTTGATTCGATTGAGCAGCACCGCCCCCTCAAACCCTTCGTCGCGAGCGATGACATTACTACCGCCGCCCAAGACAAAGATCGGTATACCTTGCACCTTGGCACTTTTATATAATTCTCTCACTTCATTCACCGACGTCGCCGACGCCATAAAGCGTGCTGTGCCACCGAGCTGCATCGTCGTATACTGTTGTAACGGAATATCTGTTCGTATCTCCATGTGATACATTATATCATTTCTATTTAGGCGCGGTGCGTGGTATAATACCCTCGTGTGCACCCGTAGCTCAGTGGATTAGAGTACTTGGCTTCGAACCAAGGGGTCGCAAGTTCGAATCTTGCCGGGTGTACCATGAATTTCGCGCTTTTCCACCGGACCTTTTCCTATCAGCGCGTTAGTTATGCCCCGTTAGCTCAACTGGATAGAGCGTTGGTTTCCGGTACCAAAGGTTGCAGGTTCGATTCCTGTGCGGGGTACCACTATACTAGACGATACCCTGGTCGATGACGGGGTATTTTTGTTGGAATTCCTCAGTTGTTGGCAATGCCAACTTGCCATTCGTCATATCGTTAATTGTACCTTGAAAATGATCATACGCCTCGTGTATCGATAGACTGGGGGTGATCATCTGCGGTAATTTATGAATAAAGTCCATTGCCCATTCTATTGCTCGCATACAGATGCCTTGCTCACCTTCACCAAAACTCATCAGCGTTTCTCCGCTCAGAGACCGCATCAACTTATCATGAAATACTTTCGCTGATTGACACTTAATTTCTGCTTCGGTAACGGTCGTGAGGCGCTCTATCGTGGCATCAAACTCGCGCCGCGATTGTCGTTGCTGTTCTTCCCGCTCTAGTCGGTCGTGTGTCTCTTTCACACCATCGAACAGCTGCAAGAAACAGTCCGCCAAATATTCATCAGTATGACTCTCACGCGCGTCCAATTGACCATCGTTAGTTTTTATGCCCATGCTAGTACGAACTTCCAGTGCGGCTCGTTCGCGCCGTATCGCGTCATACTCTTGTTGGCACTCTTGGCACTTCTTGGCAAACATAAGGGCGTCCGAGTTATATCGCGGATCTCTAAATATAAACCGAATAATATTATTGATAGTTATTATCTGTGCATCAAATCTAAAGTTAGGGTCGACTCTGCTCGTCTCCCAAAACCACTGCAGACTAGATACCACCGGTGACGGCTTGCTCGCTCGCGCCTTGTCAATAAGGTCGAGGTTAATGGTAATGTTGTCGGGGCGTTCATGTATTACCCGACTAAGTTGTTCTACCTGCCCCTCAAGCCATTTTCTTTCAGTCAGTCGAAAACCAATCGACCCAGCCGCACCACCCACAACAGTCCCAGCTGTCGTCAGAAATGGCTCGCCAGAACCTAGCCATGACATACCTCCACCAGCGACAAAGCCGCCAAATCCGAGAGCACCCATATCCCGTAGTGTTAGCCTAGTATGTCGATCTTCCCGAGCTATATCTTCAAGTTGCTCGACGATATTCACGAGCATAGGATCTTGGCATATGGTAACAAAGCCCTGGCTGGAGATGCGGCCGTTATATTCAACCCTCTCAGACCCGGGGAGATCAAGAAAACACCCCCCTACAATTACCCCGTCCGCGATAACAAAACAGGAGTCCTGCACCTCTCTTGAAAGCTTCGGGTCAACCAATTCTCCATCCTCTAGCACCTTAATAGGTGTTAATATCTCCACACCCCCTCGCGGTATGGCACGACGTGTCCGCTGGGTTAGTTGCCCACTTTCATCAATAAAACCACCCTCCACAAGCCCCTCAATTGAATGAGGTGACTGCTTTTTAATCTCATTTCCACGACCGGGAAACTCCATACTACTCTTAGCCACGTGACTATTATACAATAATACAAATATACTTGCAACCCTACTGTTCAAGCGACATCGGTGGCGCGCCCGGGCCTGGGGACACCATACTGCTACCATTAGCCGCCTCGCCGACCACCGCTCGTATCTGCTCCGCCGTGATAATCGTCGTTGAGCCCGGCGCGACGGTGCCAACCAACAATTGTTTGGCGACGGTATTCTCGACAGCTCGTTGCACCACGCGGCGCATCGGGCGAGCACCGAGGCGCGGATCGTAGCCAGCGTCGACCAGTAATTTTTTACCCGCCTCTTCGACGGCGACTTGGATTTTTTGCGGCGCCAACGTCCGATTGATACCAGCCAAAATGAGATCGACGACCTGCAGCAACTCTTCTTTGCCCAAGGGACGAAATAGCACGATTTCATCAAAGCGGTTCAAGAATTCCGGACGAAACAGATTGGCATTAATCAGCTCGTTGATAAATGTTTGTTCGAACTGCTCCAGTTGGTAGCCACGCTCGATGTATTCGCGAATTCTCTCAGCACCAGCATTTGACGTGGCGATAATAATGGCGTCACGAAAACTAATATCGCGGTTTTTCTCGTCGCGTAAAATTCCCTCGTCCAGTAGCTGCAACAGTGTCGTGAGCACCTGCGGATGGGCCTTTTCAATTTCATCAAGCAACACCACCGAAAACGGCCGCTTCTGTACCTGGGCGGTCAGGCTCATCGGATCATTCGCCCCATCGGCGATCAGCCGCGCCACGTCCTCGGCCCGCACAAATTCGTTGAGATCCAGCCGGATTAGGTTGCCCTCGCCACCAAAATAGATATCCGCCAGCGCCTTGGACAGCTCGGTTTTACCGACACCAGTTGGTCCGAGGAACAAGAACGTGCCAATCGGCCGATCAGGGTTACGCACGCCGGCACGCGCTCGCCGGATCGCATCAGAGATGACGCTGACGGCACGCGTTTGATTGATCATGCGCTGATGGATCAAGTCTTCAAGGTTCAAGAGTTTTTCCCGTTCGTCATCAGTCGAGGCGGTCGCGATCTTGATGCCCATGGTTTTTTCGACCGCGTCATCGACCGACTGAGCTGTCACCAGACCGGACGACGCATAGTGAGCTGCCGCCTCCAGCACCTTGAGCGCCCGACCCGGCATCGCCACGTCTTGGACGTACCGCTCGCCGACGCGGTAAGCTTCAGCGATGGCTTGATACATATAGGTCACTTTATGGCGATGTTCGAGACCAAGCAGCTGATCACGCATAATTCGCACCGTCTCCTCGGGTGACGACGGCTCGATAACGATGGTATTGAGCGCCGTCGCCAGCTGGGCGTTGCGCTGAGAAATCTGCAAATAGCGCTGACTATCCATGGTCAAGATAATTCGCAGCCTGCCCGCCTCCAAAATTGGCAGTAACAAATTACTCAGATCAACTGAACCAACGCCCTCCTCGAAAAACAGCTGGGCATTATCGAGGCACAGAATCACATTCTTTGATAAAAATGCTTCGTTGAGAATCTGCGTCACCAGTCCTTCTAGCTCGCCCCGACCGGCTGCCGCCGAAATCAGCGATGAGGCGTCCAGTAGGAAAATCTGCCGATAGAGCAGCGACGACGGCACGGTTTTATGTCCATCAATGAGCATCTCGGCGAACGCCGCCACGACCGTACTTTTGCCAGCCCCATCAAGCCCGACCAGCGCCGCATTTTGCCGGCCGTTCGAGCCAAAAATTGTCATCAATTGATCCAGCGCCGCCTGATGAGCGTCCAGCTGCGCGATCATCGTCCCACCCGATACCTGCAGGCTAAGGTTCTGGGCGAACCGGCTCAATAGCGGCGTATAACCAAACGACCAGTCGCGAGCGATACCACCGGTGTGAAGCGGCTTTTGCTTGAACTGCTCAATCAACGACTTGAGGCGCTCATACCACATGATGCCGCCCAATACATCGCGAAAATCAATTTTCAAATTCGCGAGCAAGGCATCATGATTCGGAAATTGCTCAACAATCGCCGCCGCCAACACCGCACCTGTTACCTTCGGGCTATTGGTGTCACGCCAAATTCGCAGCGCCGATTGCCATACAGCTGGCGTATTATTGGGATCATCCGAAGCGATATTCGCCAAAAAGTTCGGTGTGAGGCCCAACCGCACCCCGAGGAATTGCCCGGCCCGCGACTGACCAACCGCCAGCGCGATCTCTTTTGGCGACGGCCGCTGGCTCAGACGACCCAGCACATCCGCCGCCATCACATCATCAATCGTCTCCACTCGCACACTCACTGCCATCGTCTTGAGATCGCCCTGCCACCACACGCTGAGCATCGCCAATAGCCCCACGAGGCCAATCATCAACCAGCCAATCGGCCCGTGCTTGATCAATAGCCAGACACCACCCAGACCCAACGCAGCAGCGACGAGCACCACTAGCACATGCCAAATTGTACCAAACCGCGCCGTAAACCGTGCCTTTTGCGCCCGCAAGCTGTGATAGCGAAACTCCGGCCGCACCTCGTTCATGCCAAAACCCTCATCTGCCACAAGATAATTCCTATCACCGGTGTTACGGGTAACAGCGCCCACACCACGATACTACCGACCGCCCACACCGCCCGCAGGCTGATAACTACCAGCCCCGCAAACAGCACCAAAAGCCGCACCACCGCACCAACTGCCCGTGAGAACAGTCGGTCGAAAAAGGCCTGCATCTTGACAGCGAGCGGCGCCTGAGCACGAACTTGCCCTGCGGAAATTTGGCGAAATGGATCGAACAGCGTCCGCACCAACAAACCGATTGAGAAAAAATCAGCTGTCCGCAACACACCGAGACCAACGCGCTGCATATGCCGCCGCCAACCTGCGCCATACCACCACTGGAAAATACCCACCAAAAACATAGTTCTATTGTAGCACACTGCTTGGGCGCGGTATAATACGAAATATGTCACGACAGATTCTCAGCACACTCATCGGCAAAACCGTCAAACAAGCTGCTCGCCTACGCGGTGGCGGCTCGGCACTCCCGGGGTTAGTTATCGAAAAGATTGATCCAGGTTTTATCGCTCGTACCCTGGCGCAAATACCGCACGGCGTGGTGGTTATCAGCGGCACGAATGGTAAGACCACTACTACTAAAATCGTTGTTGAACTGCTCGAGGCGGCCGGCCTTAAGGTTTTTACCAATCGCACGGGTAGTAATTTCTCGCGCGGCGTAGCGGCAGCGCTGCTCGGCGAGGTAAACATGCGCGGGCGGCTGGATGCCGACATCGCGGTGCTGGAGCTTGACGAGGCCTGGGCGGTCAAGTTTGTTCAATTGGTACCACCGCGCTACAGCCTACTGCTCAATGTCATGCGCGATCAGCTGGATCGGTTTGGCGAGATCGACACGGCAGCTGGTTTCTTAGCAAAAATCGCCCAGGCAACCACTGATACCGTGGTGCTCAACCGCGACGACCCGCGCATCTACCGCCTGCGCCAAAACACAGCGGCAAACGTAGCGTTTTTTGGCACGACCGACCAGCTGCTGGAGCTGATGCCAACTGATGATGCGCTCAAGACCGGCCAAGCTCAGGCAAATCAGACGGCCCCAGCCGACGTGCTGCTCGCTGACATTGATAAGCAAACGGCAGCCTTTCAGATTGATGGGGCCAAGCATGCAGTGCGAATGCGGCTGAATGGCGTGTATAATCTGCTGAACGCGGCGGCAGCGCTGAGTTTGGTGCGGCAAATTATGGGAGAGAAGGCCGAGCTAACGACACTACTGGGCGCCCTGTCAGACGTAGCACCAGCATTTGGCCGAGGTGAAACTATCGTGATCGACGGTACGCCGATCGAACTGATTCTCGTGAAGAATCCAAGCGGCTTTCGGCTCAGCCTGCTGTCATTTACCGACAGGACGGCGGATACGATGATTGCCATCAACGATAATTATGCTGACGGACGCGACGTTAGCTGGCTGTGGGACGTGGATGTTTCACGCCTCGAGCAGGTGGCGGTGGTCAGCGGCGTGCGCGCTCACGATATGGCATTGCGGCTGGAGTATGACGACATCACGCCAGAAATCATTGAGCCAGATTTGGCGGCGGCGCTGGAGAAATTACTAGCCCATCATCCACGCAGACCAAAACACATTTACTGCACCTACACAGCGATGATGCGACTGCGCAAATTATTATCAATCAAAACCGATGTGGAGGCCATCCGATGACGATCACGATTATTCAATTGTATCCGCGCGACATGAACCTATATGGCGACTGGGGTAATACGTTGGCGCTGAAAAAGCGGCTGGAATGGCGCGGTTTCACGGTACGTATTATTGATCATAATCCGGGCGATACGACTGACTTTGCGGCGGGAGATATGTTCATCGGCGGTGGTGGTCAGAATGCCGGGCAAGAAATTATCCAGGACGATTTGCTGGCACGAGCAGATGAGCTACGGCGCTTAGCGGAGAGCGGCGTGCCGATGTTGATGATCTGTGGTATGTATCAATTGTTTGGCCGAGCGTTCACCACACACGAGGGACGCGTGATTCGCGGTGCGGGGATTTTGCCACTAGAGACATACGCCAAGGCAGGGCGCCTGATCGGTAACATCACGCTCGAGAGCGAGGAGTTTGGGCAGATCGTTGGCTATGAAAATCATAGCGGCCAGACACTGCTCGATGAAGGAGTGTCACCACTGGGGCGCGTGGTGCGGGGTGCTGGCAATGATGAGACTGGCCAAGTTGAGGGCGCGAGGCTGCACAACATCGTGGCAACGTACCTGCACGGGCCAATCTTGCCAAAGAATCCACGGCTTGCTGATTTTTTGATCACCGCGGCACTCACGCGAAAAGGCTATACCGATAAGCTCAGCGCGCTACCAATCGACCGCACCGCAGAGCATGCGCAGCGAGTGGCGATGGAGCGAGGGCGGTAAGCCAACCAGATTAGGTTCACATGCAACCTTCTGCGACAAAAATGCCCCTGGAGCGGAGCTCCGAGGGCGTGTGTTCGAACAAGATGAGTGTGGTCGGGGTGAAAGGACTCGAACCTTCGACCTCACGGTCCCAAACCGCGCGCGCTAGCCAACTGCGCCACACCCCGAGAAGCTAATCTCGATACTCACTCCGCTTCATTCTACCATACTTTACACATTAAATACAGCAATAATTAGCGATTTCAGTTAATATATAACTGTACTCTCTCATAATCATGCCCAATACTAATCACACTACCCACACTACTCACCGCCGACAAATGATATATCTCTATACCATTGTCTGCGTGTATCTCATGTTGCCCATCCTGATTTGTATCGGCATTATTCCTTGGAATATGAAATTCGTGGCACTTATAGTCGGTGCGGCGATGATGTATATATTAATGCGAATTCTCGGCCATACGCATAGTGACATCGGTATCACGCGGCAACGTACTATCTATTCACTCAAAACCGTGCTACCGATAACTGTAGCTCTCATTATCGCGGCTGGGCTGTTTCTACTCCTCGAAAAACCTCGATTCTCACCAACCGAAGGGGTAGGATTTTATATATTTTATATTCTCATCTCGTGTCCGGCACAAGAACTGTTATTCCGCGGCATCCTCAGCCGTATACTGCAAGAACTGCGACTACACCGAACACTGGAGCTTGGGTTAGCAGCCGTCCTCTTTGGCTATGTACATATCATCTACGGCGACATACTCACTGTTGTTATCATGGGCATCGTTGGCCTTTTCTGGTACCGAGCGTATCAGCAGTCACTGAACGTCATCGGCGTAACGATAAGTCACGTGATACTTGGCGTGATGACAATTGCCCTGGGGATTATTGATTAACATTGACAAGTTACCCCCATTTTGTTTAATGGTAAACAAGATGAGAGGGATGGGACAAGGATCTCCTAGGAAGAGGGTTTTACTAAGGGGAGTGGTGTGCGATAATACATAGTAAGTATGAGTATGAAAGATAAATTACGCTCACTTTTTCAGCCACGTTGGCGTCGAGAGATGGATTGGCCAGAGCCACCTCCTGGGAAGAAGTTGTGGGATCCTCCCGGGGGAATTGAAGTCTATGTGCATTCAGGACTTTCTGAGGCCTATGGGGTTGATGAGACTGTCGGTATGGATAAAGTAGTCTCGGAGGATAATATTCGTAGAGCCAGGGCATGCCGGGAGATTGGTGATCAGATTGAACAGGGGCTCATTGACAAGAAAGAGGGTTACCGAAGGATCGGTGAATTGCTTTTAAGTCGCGACCACTTTTTCACCTCAGAAGAAGAACTTGCCGAGCGAGGAATCAGTCTGGCAGCCCTGATCAAGATCGCAGAGCGCAGAGATGATCCGGTAGATGATGGGTATGGTGGCTATTCTACTGGGAATTCCGCACATGAATAGTGCACCAAACCAATCTCATCAACCTCGACCGAAGCAATCCCTGTGTCTGCTAATGAGCGGAGTTCCTCTCTTGTCTTTGCTACAGGGCTGGTAGTGAGGAAGGCTATCCTCCCGACATCACCTGATTCACCAGCCATGAGGGCTTGAAGCGCATTCACATATCGTCCCCTCATCGGATGCCTTAAAAGTAGTTGACGAACTTGAACGGCCAACAATGCCGCTGCCGCCAGTAATCTTTGGTCCCTCTCGTGCTGCAGGTAAGGTGACTCTACGGTTTGGCCAGGGATCTGGTCATCAATGTCAAGATTATCAGGGCGCCCCTCACGGCGTGCCTTTCTCTTAAGGCTGCCTCCTTCGACGATGGGTACCCTGAAACACTTACTATTCTCGACAGCTGCGTGACGACGCTCGGACCCATTGGATTCTCTTCGGGGGGTTATAGTGGTTCTTCCTTTCATTTCCCAGCTATTATTACACAATTCACATCAGTCTTCAAGGGCACAATGTCTGCCTTGGCAAACCAGCTGCTTCAGGGTACTATATATTGTATGAAATACACGAAACCATACGTTCCACCGACGCTCACCGTTGATGCAGTGATATTTCAAATTAGCAGCGGCGCACTAGAAGTCCTACTCCTAAAGCGCCCCAACGAACCGTTCAAGGGTGAATGGGCGCTACCCGGCGGATACAATGCCAAGGGCGAGACGACCACAGCCGCACTGAGACGTATCGTTACCCAAAAAACGGGCGTAGATGTTGAGAGTGACCTGAGCTATATTGAGCAGCTCTATACCTTTGACACGGTTGACCGTGACCCACGAGGACATGCTGTATCGGTGACGTACCTCGGGTGTGGACGCGCTATCACGCTCGACGAGGCGACGTCACATGCAACATTTTTTGATGTACATAATCTACCGCCGCTGGCTTATGATCACGCCAGCATTGTTGAATACGCCAGAGAACGACTGATCGCCAAGCTAACATATACGAATGCTGTGTCGGCATTTCTGGAGCGGCGTTTTACCCTGA
Organism: Candidatus Saccharibacteria bacterium oral taxon 488; assembly: GCA_010202645.1. Lineage (NCBI taxonomy): Bacteria > Candidatus Saccharimonadota > Candidatus Saccharibacteria bacterium oral taxon 488. Next base: position 667,490 of record CP047920.1, read on the forward strand.
CCCAACTACAGAACGCCTATGAAATTATCTTTGATCGTGAATTTGACAAGCGTAATTTTCGCAAAAAATTCCTCGGCCTCAGTCTCATTCATGAAACCGACGAGTTGTGGCGTGACGGCGCACATCGTCCAGCAAAACTATACGAGTTTAATTCCCAAAACCTCGAGACGTTATCGCGGAGCTTTGATTAGCTAATATCACCAAGCCAGGGGCAGGATAGGGTATCGATTTTTTATATTATTTTACCAATTAGTGTTGACTACACAATAACTAGTTGCTAGACTATACAGTAAGTGTAGTTTATACATTAAGTAAGGAGGTAATCTATGGAAACAGTAAACCCAACCCGAAATGTACTTGTTGCCGTTGATGTGCAGCATGATTTTATCGATGGCAGCCTAGCAGTTGCCGAGGGTAAGCAGGTCGTTACCCCGCTCAATACCATCGCCGAGACGGTGCGGCACCATGATGGACAAGTGGTTTTTACTCGCGACTGGCACCCCGCTAAAACACCACATTTTAGTAATTTTGGTGGCCAGTGGCCAGTTCATTGTGTCGCTGGCACAACCGGCGCTGCCTTTCATGATAAGCTTGACGTGCGACCCGATGACATTGTTATCAACAAAGGCATGGGTCAAACTGACGGGTATTCTGGTTGGGAGGGTCAAAGTGACACAGGCGAGACGCTGGAGACCATCATCACACCACGAACACCTCACGAGAAGGTTAAAGTATTTCTCGGCGGGCTCGCAACTGACTTTTGCGTCAAAGCGACTGCTCTGGATATTGCCAACCACTTCCGAGACGATGCGCGCGTTTCCATCCATCTACTGCGAGAGGCTATCCGTGCTGTTGGACTCACACCAACTGACGAAGAAGAGGCCTTAGCCGCCATGAAAGAGGCCCACGTTCTCGCGGTTTCAACCAGTGAGGCTAAAACGATGATCGAAAGGAGTGTTCAATGAACCGTGAACCTAAATTATCACAAGGACTAGATTATTATAAGGCGACCATGGGCCAGCTGGAGCACGCCAAGCATCCTGATGCCGAGGTCACCTTCACCTTGAAGAATCGCGCCCATACCCTGCTATCGGAATTTGTAAGCGCAGAAGAATTACACGACCGGCTCGGTAATGTAGCACATGGTTGGCAGCCCGATGAGATCGCCTACCTCGCCAGCCTACAAAATCAAGACAGCACAGCACAATTCACGCCAGAATACCTTGACTTTTTACGCGACAATCCCCTACCACCTGTTAACATTGGTTATGATGAGCGCGGTGATTTAGCGGTTAGTACTACAGGCAAATGGCCACTGGTTACATTTTGGGAAACAGTGGTCATGAGCGAGCTGAACGAATTATATTTCCAGAATAAACTTGCCCATGAAGGTAGTTCACTAAAAGAACTATATGCCGAAGGAGATCGGCGCTTAAGCGAGAAAATTGATATGTTAAAAAATCGCCCAGAAATCAAGTTCTCGGACTTCGGTACACGACGACGGTTCAGCTACGACTGGCAAAAGCACGTCATTGAACGCGTTGCACGTGAACTTCCTGATAATTTCGTTGGCACCTCAAATATTTATTTGGCACATGAGCTTGGCTTGCGGCCAATTGGTACATTCGCACATGAATTACCGATGGTTTACGCGGCACTGGCCGACAAGGCTGGCGACAATCCGTTAGATGGCCACTATCAGGTACTCCAAGATTGGCAGCAACTGTATGGCGAAGGTTTGTCAACTGCCTTAACTGACACGTTTACGACTAAGTTCTTTTTCGCTGACTTCACGCCGGAGCAAATGGCTTCATGGCAAGCCCTGCGTCATGACTCTGGTGACCCGATGGAGTTTGGTGACATGGTGATTGCATTTTACGAGCAGCACGGTATCGATCCGCGCCAAAAGACAATCGTCTTTAGTGATGGACTGGATATCGAGACAATTATCAAACTGGCTGATTATTTCAAGGATCGTATCAAGGTAACATTTGGCTGGGGCACAACACTGACAAACGACCTCGGAGTTAAGGCAAATAATTTCGTCATGAAAGCCACTGCGGTTGATGGCGTGCCGACAGTTAAACTGAGCGACGTTGAAGGTAAGCACACGGGCCCAGACGATAAAATTGAAGAATATAAAACACATGTAAAAACAGCGATCGGACATCAGGCGTTACGCCAATCGGTTGCCGCATGAGTAACGCAATCAGCTACGCGTTCACCGCCTCAATCTCCACCGACAGCACGTCTTTATTCGTCGGTAGATCAGACGTCGGCTCAAAGGTGTAAACCAGTAACTGACCAAACGGCATTTCCACATGGGCCATATCTGCTTCTGGTACGTGGTCGAGGTGCTTCATTAACGCACGGATAGAATTACCATGCGCCACCAATAGAATGTTCTCACCCGCCTGTAATTTCGGTAGAATTTCTCGCTCAAAGTATGGCACGACCCGCGCATAGACGTCTTTAAGCGTTTCACCGCCCGGCACCGGATAGTCCCAACCGCGTCGGATGCCATTGAACGCTTCCTCGCCAATCTCAGCCTTGACTTCCCACTTATTTTTACCGGTCAGATCACCATAATCACGCTCGTTCAGCTCGGCCGCCTGCGTTGTTGGTAAACTGCCCTTACCGCGCCCCTCGAGCAATGCGTCCAGCGTTTGGTGCGTCCGCTGCAGCGCCGACGTATACGCCTCATCAAACCTGATGTCTTTGAGTAGAGCACCCAGCCGCACTGTGTCGGCCCGCCCCTTTTCCGTAAGTCCCACGTCAGTCCAGCCCGTCCACTTGCCGAGCAGATTCCATTCACTCTCGCCGTGTCGACTGATAACCAATATTCCCATCATTCCTCCTCCGTTTATTTTTCCTACGAACCAAATCCCACGAATTGCGTAACCGCCTCTTGACGTTCGTCATCGCTGTCAACGATTCGCGTCTCGACATAACCGCCTGGCCGATGAAGAGCCCAATGCGGTATTGACCACGCGAATCCTTCATTGCTTGCCAGCACTGCATCACGACTCAGGAACTGATAAGCATCAATTTCTGACTGCTGCAAGACAATTCGCTCCAGCCGCTCATCGTCCAGTACTGCCTTGAACACATACTGATGCGCCAGCCCTTTGTCGCTGGAGCGTGACGCCACCGCAAAAAACGAAACTTCCTCCTCAGCAACCACTAGACCGACCTCTTCCTGGGTTTCGCGAAGTGCTGCCTGTAGCGGCGTTTCGCCAGCGTCAACCATACCACCAGGCAGACTCCAATGCGTCTTGTAATACGCCTTGACTGTGAGCAGCTCGCCCGCTGAATTTTCGATCAGCAGTGCGGCGCTGGCGATCCGAGTGTCCTGCGTCTTCAGCCACTCCTCATGCGGCAACCAACCACTTCTCATTATTTTGCATACTCGATTGCCCGTGTTTCGCGGATAACGTTAACCTTGATGGTGCCTGGGTACTGCATGGTCGATTCAATCTTGGTGGCAATATCGCGCGATAACTTAAATGCGCTTAGATCATCAATGTCCTCTGACCGGACAATCACCCGCACTTCACGCCCGGCCGATATCGCATAGGCCTTATCAACGCCGGCAAAGCTGGTTGCTACATTTTCTAGATCACGCATCCGCTCAGCAAAGTTCTCAGCCGAAATATTGCGCGCTCCTGGCCGAGCAGCGCTGGCAGCGTCGCACACTCGCACGATCAGTGCCTCTGGTGTCGTCGCCTCGATATCATCGTGATGCGCTTCGATGGCGTGAACGATCCGCTCATCCATGCCGTATTTGCGCGCTAGCTCGGCACCGATGTGGTGATGCTTGCCCTCGATCTTGTGCGTCACCGCCTTGCCAACGTCATGCAGCAGTGTCGCGATTTTCGTGATGCGGACATCGGCACCAATTTCCTCAGCGATCATTCCAGCCATCTGAGCCATCTCGGTGGAATGCTTCAATACGTTCTGCCCGTAACTCGTTCGGAATTTCAGCTCACCTAGCAGTCGCTGCATTTCCTTCGGGATGCCGACGACGCCCGTCTCGCGCATGGCATCCTCGCCAGCCTGCTTGACTTCTTTATCGATCTGTTTTTTCGCCTTGGCGACGACTTCTTCGATGCGCGCTGGATGGATGCGGCCATCTTTCATCAGCATCTCGAGGCTCAAGCGAGCCACTTGCCGGCGAATTGGATCAAAGCTTGAGAGCACAATCATACCCGGCGTGTCATCCACCAAAATATCGACACCAGTCTCGCGCTGCAACGCCTGAATGTTGCGGCCTTCTTTGCCAATGATTCGACCTTTCATCTCATCATCAGTCAGTTTGACGGCCGTGACTGTTCGCTCAGCTGTCACCTCGCTGCTCATCCGCTCCATCGCTGTGAGCAAGATCATCTGCGCCCGTTCCTCGGCATCATCCATAGCCTCATGTTGTAATTTCGACACCAAGCTAACTAGGTCGTTCTTGATATCGCGCTCGGTCATTTGCATGAGCTTGTCGGCAGCATCCTTTTTCTTTAGGCCGGCAATCTTCTCGAGCTTCTCCTGCTGACGCGTGCGGATAGTGCGAATCTCTTCCTTGAGATTGTCAACCTCATCCTCGTGCGTACGCAGCTTCTCCGCCCGCTTATCTAGTTCGTCCAATTTCCGATCCAGCGTCTGCTCGCGATCCGCCAACCGATTCTCGGTCTTTTGCCACTCGCGCCGGCGCTCATTTTCGATTTTTAAGGCTTCGTCCTTAGCTTTCAGGACAATGTCGCTGGCCTTACTCTTTGCCTCGGCAATGTCACGCTCAATTTGCGACTTGCCATTAGCTTGCCTTGTTCGCTGATAGGCGTAAAAACCGCCCACGCCAAGTGCCGCGCCAACCAAGCCGCCAATAACTATTCCTACCATATGATTTCCTTTCTTTTCTGACCAATCGCCCCGGGTATACACCCCGAGAAATGTATCAACGACTGACCATATTCAACTGATGCAATAAAACGGCCCAAGCCACTAATCTAAAGCCGCCTTACTTTTATTGTACGATATTGCGGAGGAAAATACCACTATTTGCGCGGAGCCGTGATGTGAGCTTCGCCGCCATATTCGGGGAGAATAATCGTGTCGTTTTCGCCGCACTTCAGCCGCTCCAGGCAGTCATCTCGCCAGTGATCGCCACTACTGCCAACGATCGGAACACCGAGTCCCTCCGCCAACGTGTTTGCCACCGCACAGCCAATCCTCAGTCCCGTAAAGCTACCCGGCCCACGCATGATGCCGATACCACTGATGTGGTGAATATCGCCGGTCTGTTCATCCAAAAATCGTAGCAGCCCCCGAGCCAAACCACGACCCACTTCCCAAGCCACCTCTCGCCGGGTATCGCCCTGAACGATCGTTAGATAGCACGTCATCGTCGATGTATCGAGCAGAATAATCACGCCGACTCCTCGTCCGCCGCGCTGATTACCGCGAGGAGTGCCTGGCTCGTCGGCCCGCCAGCACTCAGCGTGACACGCCGCGACTGTTCGTCAATTGCTAGAATCCTCGCTGTCAGTCGATCGGCTGGCAGCACCTGCTCGACGGCACCAGCCCACTCAATCACTGTCACGGTCTGTGGTTGCATGGTTACCTCATGAATTTCCTCCGCCATGATGCCCGCCTCACCCAATCGATAAAAATCATAATGAGCCAGCGTCAAGCCGCCCGGCGACTGGTACACACGGGAAATAGTAAATGTTGGGCTCTGCACCGGTTCAGTAATGTCGAGCCCCTTGGCAACACCTTTCGTTAGCGTCGTCTTGCCAGCGCCGATGTCCCCGACCAGCTCAATCACCTCACCACCCTTCAGGCTGCGCCCAATCACTTGACCCAGCCGCTGCATCGCTGCGGTGCTGGTAATAATTTGGTTCATTTGCTGTCGCTGCCGTCAGCTTCGGCCGCAGGGTGCGCCTTTCGGAATGGATTTTCGAACGTTGCTTGTGGCTGCACGACCGGCTCCTTGTGGCGGATCTCTGGCGTCTTGACAACGATATGTTCGTCAGTCACGCGAACAATCTGCGAACGATGAATCAGCAGTTCAGTATCGCCAAAACTCTTGAGCAGCGGTCGCCGCACCCGGAGCTGCTGAATGACAAAATTACCAGCCTCTAGCGTATAGCCGATGACCTTACCGACCTTATGCTTTTTTTCATCAATAACCTGCTTACCAACTAGTGCGAACTGAAACTGATACACTTCCTTGATCTTCAGGACGTCGCTCGGCATAATCAGCTCGTCCGCCGAATCAATGATCAGACCTAGCGGCCCAATTTCCCGCACATCGGCGATCCGTAGTAAACTCGGCGATTGATCAAGCGTCGGTCCCTCCAGCTCATACGCCACGATCGATAAATTGCGCGGGTCGATCACCGCTCGCGACGTCCGGGCTAACTCTGAGCCAGTCTGTAGGCTCATCACCGGTGCGTTATCAAATCGTTCAGCAGAAATTAGCATACTTCTCACATTATAGCGATATCCACGCTATTCGGCAAACAGGTTCGTCCGCCCTGCCGGCAGACTAAAATTGGCGTTGGCGGTATCGCGCGTACGGAAACTGTTGATCTGGTCAATTGTCTTCTGGTCAAATCGCGTCGTCTGTTGTTGGATGGTATCTTCTTTTGGATTTGACGAGGCGAGCAGGCTGTAGAGCAGGAAAATTGCCACCGATACACCAACCACCACTGTCAACGTATAGAGAATAACGTGGTAGCGATGGAAAAACCGCGATACTAGCGTACCGATTTGTGAAATATCAGGTGAGTTTTTCATCGAACATATACCTCCACTTCCAAGGTTTGTGTATTCACTTGACCTGTCCCCTCGGTCTTGGACATACTGACACTAGCAATTTGCATCCGTGTCAAGTTCTGCTCAATTAAATGCATAAATCGAAGGAGTGCCATATAGTCTGTTTTTTCGTTGAGGCGGACCGACACTTTCATACTTTTCGGCCCAGCAGCGCTGTTTGAACCGGAGCTATTATTCGTACCCGAAGTGCCTGATGAGCCCGAGTTTGATTTGGCTCCAGCCGAACCTGATGTGAAGGTGAACCCAGCAATGCCAACACCAGATTTATTGGCGTAGGCCGTGAGGTCATTGATAATCTGGTTCTGATACTGATACTGCTGCGTTTCTGCTACTAGCTGCTGCGCCTTGGCAACACTATCCTTATATTTCTCCATCTCTTTTTCCAGCCGCGCTAGATTCTGCACTTTAGCATCAACCGCTTTTGCCTCAGTCTGAATCTTAGAAACTTCCTCGGCAGTACCCTGCAGCATGGTGTAGCCAAAATAGACGACCCCTCCCATGCCGACCAAGATCAGTACCAGCGACAGCGCAAAGACGATCCGCATAGTCACCGCCGGTGTCATTTTTTCTCGTTTTCTCTCACTCATTGCTTCGCAACCTCCGGCACCATCGTCACATTAATTGTAATATTGATCGGATAGCCGTCCTTGTTTTCTTTTTCGGCCACCGCCGAGGCGAGATTAACGTCCTTAAAGAGGCTTGACTGCTGAAAACTGTCCTTGAGCCGCAGCGCATCGCCATACGTTTTACCGCGTGCGTTGATAGTCATCGGCGTACCGAGCTTCTTGCTATCCAGTGTCAACGTTTGCAAAATTGTTCCTGACGGCATCGCCTGAGCGATCTTGAGTGCTACCTTTGAATACCGCACATCTTTATCAATGATCGCCTTGGCAATCTTGAGGTTTGCGCTGAACGATTCATAATCCTGCTGAACTTTTTGATATTGCAGCGCTCGACGATTACCCGTTTCAATCGTCTGTCGAGCAGTTGTCCGAGTATGCGCCATAATAAAGTAGATACCCGCTGTCGCCACGATGAGTAAGAAGCCAAGAATCAACGACACCACGCAGTAACGCCACAGTATCACATTTGACCGGCCAGCGACAATCTCGCGTTTAACTTTCGGCGGTAACAGATTAATCATGCCAAATCTCCTCCGCTCGCACTAGCGACAAACCAGCTGCCGTCATGAACCGCGGTCGTAGCTGTTTGGCCGGTGGTGCTAAATTATTAAAGTTCAGCGACTGCCACGGACTAGCCACTCGTGCTGGTAAGGTCAGCTCGCCCGTAAAGTACTCACCAAGCCCCGGCACGCTACTGCCGCTACCAACGATTAGCACCTGTTCAAGGCGCGATTCATCCGGGAAGCGATCGGTGTAGTAACGAATAACTTTCTGGATTTCACCGATGATCCGCTGCAGACTCGGCTTTAGTGCCTCGGTAATTTTTTCTTGGCGCGGGCCAGTGTTGAGGCCATTAAGCACCTTGAATTGGTGCGCCGTCTCAAGTGGTACGTTCAATTTTTTCGCGATGTCAAGCGTCAATGTATTGCCACCAATGTTTAGACCACCGGTCACGCGAATTGCCGCATCAAGAATAGCGATATCAGTCGTCGCCGGGCCGATGTCAACGATAACTGTTGGTAGCGACCCCTCTTTGGTTCGCTCAAGTAGTCGCGCCACCGCATTGATACTCGGCTCAATCATCGCCACCTCAATACCGCATGACTCAACAATCGCTAGCTGCTCGTCAACGATCTTTTGCGGCACCGCGCACATCAAGACTGATAAATTTTCTTTGCCGCGCTTGATAATCTGATGATCGACGTAGAGCGAATCAAGCGGCATCGGCACATACTGTTCAACCTCGAGATTCACCGCCTCTTCAATCTTATTTTCCTGCTTGATCGGCAGCGCAAAGGTACGTGCATATGTCTTGGTCGTCGGTAGTCCCAGCACCACGCGGTTACTGCCGAGCCGCCCAACAATATTCTTTTCAAACATTTGATTAATCTTGCCGCAGAGATACTCTGCCCGGTCATCGCTCTCGTCCTTCGCCGGATCCAGCTCAATTGCGCCGTATCCGTGCACCGTCATCCGCGCCATATCGACTGACATTACCCGAACGCCGGCCTTGTTAATATCAAGCCCGATGATCGGCTTTGACTTGTAGAAAATATTTGCCACTATCGTTTGCCCACATCTTTTCTTTTTGTTAAGTATAGCATAAGCATTTTAAAAAACCAACTACCCCTTAATTTGATTTGCTAACCCAGTAATCGGCATCATCACCGCTGCCGCGATCAAGCCGACCATACCGCCCATAAAGACGATCATCACCGGCTCAATCGTCGAGCTCAAACCGCTAATCGCCGCATCAACCTCTTCTTCATAAAAATCCGCCACCTTGACCAGCACCTTATCCGTCTGCCCCGTTTCCTCACCGACCGCCAGCATCTGGCCAACGATTGGCGGATAGAGGTCTTCGCGCTCATTGATAATCCGCGACAAAACCTCGCCATTCTTAATGCGCTTGGCAGCATCAAGCAATGAATCTTGATATACTGTGTTGCCGACTGCCCGGGCCGTCACCTCCAGTGCCTCCAGTACCGACACGCCCGCACCAATCAGCGCCGAGAAGGTACGGGTAAACCGTGCCACCGCCACCTTGCGAATAATCTTGCTGATGATCGGCGCTTTCAGGACGAAATGATGGAACTTAACCTTGCCTCCTGGCGACTTGATATAGCGAAGAAGCGCATACACACCGCCAAATAATAACGGGAAAATAATATACCAAAAACTCACCATAAACTGGCTGATACTCATCAGTATCTGCGTCAGTGCCGGCAGCTCTGCGTCCTCGCCCGCCAGATCCTTAATCGTCTTGCCAATCATTGGCAAGACAAAAATCATCAAACCAAAGAACGCCCCGATGGTGATGACTATCAGCACCATCGGATAGGTCATAGCACTCTTGATCTTCTTTTTCATTGATGAGTTCTTTTCCTGCTGCAGGGCCAGGCGCTTCAAAATATCGTCCAAAATACCACCCGTTTCACCAGCCCGCACCATGTTCACGTACACATCGCTGAAGGCCTCGGGGTGCTTACTCAGCGCATCAGCGAACGAGGCACCGCCTTCAATCTCCTTAGATACTGCGTTCAAAATCTCGCGAAAATGCGGACTCTCGGCGTGCTGCGCCATTGAGTTGAGCGACCTGAGAATCGGTACACCGGCAGACACCATGGTACTAAGCTGCCTGGTAAAACCAACCAGCTCCTCGGTCGGCACTGACTTCTTGCCACCCCCAAAGCGAAAACCTTTCTTCTCGTCACCAGCCTCCTTGAGGTCGACCAACCTCATACCCTGAGCTTGAATGAGCTGGATAGCACTGGCGCGGCTACTGGCTTCTAGCTCGCCGTTGATCGGCTGATTGTTATTTTTAGTTGCGATATATTTAAATTTTGTCATTTATTGCTCCCTTGTTGCTCTCAAAACTTCCTCTAGCGTTGTCACGCCACGCAGCGACTTGACAAAACCGTCCGTCTGCATTGTCACCATTCCTTCAGTAATCGCCTGCTGCTGAATCTCATTACTGGTGGCATTGGCGGTGATCATCTTTTGGATTGGAATCGAAATACCGAGAACCTCGTAGATACCGACGCGCCCCTTGAAGCCGTTATGGCCGCACTCATCGCAACCCTCGGGATTTGGCCGCCATAAATATTGAATCGTCACGTCAGTCGAGCCGAGCGGTGTATTGCCACCAATCTTATCAGCCGCCGCCTGCTGCTCCAGTGCGTGCAGCCGCTGCATCGAGCCCTGCTTGAGATTAAACATCTGAACGATGTAGGCGAGCTCCCCAGCGTCCGGCACATACTGCTGACGACAATGCATACACAGCCGCCGCACCAAGCGCTGGCCGATCACCGCCTTGACCGTCGAAGCGATCAAGAACGGCTCAATTCCCATGTCCAATAGGCGCGGCAGACAGGTCGCTGCATTATTGGTGTGGAGGGTTGAGAACACCAAGTGTCCAGTCAGCGCTGCCTGCACACCGAGGTTGGCGGTCTCGCCGTCGCGAATCTCACCAACCATGATGATGTTCGGGTCTTGGCGGAGCAGTGCGCGCAGTCCTGAAGCGAAGGTCATGCCGGCTTTTGAGTTAGTCTGGGTTTGGTTAACCCCGGGGATCTTGTATTCAACCGGATCTTCAATGGTTGAGATATTCACATCTGGCGTATTAAGTTCTGATAGCACACTAAACAAGCTAGTCGACTTTCCCGAACCAGTTGGCCCGGTCACCAAGATCATACCATTTGGTTGCGCCATAGCGTCTTTAAGTGTACTCAGCGACAACCCCCAATAGCCAAGGCTATCGAGGGCAACTGCCTGGTTGGACTCGTCCAAAATACGCATGACGATTTTCTCGCCATCAGCGATCGGCAGCGTCGACACACGCAGCGCGTACTGCTTACCCGAAACCTTGATCTTAAAGCGACCATCTTGCGGCACGCGGCGTTCATCAATTTTTAGGTTTGACAAGATCTTGATGCGGCTAACCAGCGCACCTTGGACATTGCGCGGCAACTTATTTACTTCCTTGAGCACACCATCAATTCGGTAACGAACCTGGACGAAATCCTCACGCGGCTCAATGTGGATATCTGAGGCACCCGACTTGATAGCATATTCCAGCAGCAAGTTAACCGTCTGGGCGATCGGCGAATTCTCAGAAATCTCCTCCTCAGAGACGTTTTGTGAATCTGATTCAGCACCGCTCTGGATTGACACCACCTCATCCAGCTCATCGGTAATATTACCGCGATAATTCTCCAGGCAGTCAAGAATGTTATTTTTTGTCGCCAGGAACACCTTGATGTTATAGCCAATCTCTTTCTGGATGAAGTTCAGCGCCTGCACATCATCCGGATCTTCCATCGCCAAACTCAAGACACCGTTATCGTCGGCCGCAAACAACACAACATTATACTGGCGAGCGATGTGCTCGGGGATGCGCTTGAGGACGTCATCAGGGATATCCTTTGGCTCAATGGTCACAAACGGCACATTGATATATTCACCAATCTTTTGCCCGAGCTGGACCTCGCTCAAGACCTTGCGCTCCAAGATAATCGTCTGCAATGAATGGTGCGTGCGCTCCGCCTCCATCTTTAACTCGGCCAGCTGTGACTCAGAAATTACCTCACCCTGGCGCAAAATCTTCTCAATACTACTGTCAGAAATGCGCATAATTACCCTTATGCTTGAGTATAGCGCATATCGTATGGGAGTTCAATAAAAAGAGAAAAAGTAGTACATGTTACAATATCAGACATGAACGATTCAGTAATTTCAGCAATCCTTTTTGATGTTGGTGGTGTACTTGTAAGTGACTACGACATCCAAAGTGACCTGAGAAACGCCCTGCACAACCCCGATCATTTCGACCAACAATGGCCAAAAGCCTTGCACGACTACGAAAGTGGTTTCATAGACGAGAGCGTATTTCTGCGGAGGCTAGGTTGTGATCATCCATCCCCAGAGCAATACGATCGGCTAACTCGTGGCTTCCGTGATCATCAAGTATACTTCCAAAATGTCATCACATTTGCACGTTCATTGACGACGCATGGACTACAGATCGGTATCCTCAGCAATGCTATGCCGAGCCACTCTGCTATCTTGCAGCAAGCAGGTATCTATGACGGTTTTAGACCATGTCTTTTATCGTGGCAGATTGGTTACCACAAACCTGAACGGGGTGCATTTACATCTGCCCTCTCAGCATTAAACCTATCTGACCATCCAGAGCACGTACTGTTTATTGACAATCATCAAAATAATCTCGACGCAGCAGCGGCTTGTGGCATGCATACCCTCCTCGCAATGCGCCAAGCAACACAAGCGCAAACTGAGCAAACGATCATTATGGGAATAACCGATAAACTACTATCCCTTGGCGTTGTGCTATGATCAGCGATTATCACCCCGCCCGTGCAGCTGCTGGCGGGCTTGGCGGCTGGCGAGCTTTTGGTTGTTCATCTGGGCAACTTCCTCGAGGCTAGAACCGAGCAGGTGTGCCACTGCGTTGACATACCACAACACATCGCCTAATTCCTTGAGAATCTCTGTGCGGTCATCGTCTGTTAACACGCCCTGCTTGTCACGAACCAGCTTTTTGAACTTTTCAGCCACTTCGCCCGACTCGCCAACTAGCCCAAGTACTTGCGCCATCAGCCGCGCATCAACGTCCCCATATTCATGCGTACCAATTAGTGTCGCGATAGCCTTCTTGGCATACTCATCAATTGTCATAGTCTCTCCTTTCAATTACCTCATTTAATTCTGCCACAAATTCCTCAAAAAAGAACGGGTCCCGGAAGAATGTTCGTGCTACGATTTGCTCAACCGCTGGTGCTAAGTCATAATCCGCCAATCGATGCGGACGGGCCCACACCAATTCTCTGCCCGCCACGACTTCATCAGTCTCACCATAAAACACGTGCGCCAACGTTGATGATAATATTTCCTTCCCCACAAGGACACGAATATAGCAATCACCCGCGTGTGTCAGCGGTAGCTTGTCCACCGCCAATTTCTCGCGTACCTCCCGTTGAGCAGCAGCCAATACCGACTCGTCATCAATATGCAGCTTGCCATAGGGCAGTGTCCAGGTGTCGACATGCGGCTGCTTAGTGCGCCGCTGGAGCAACACATCACCATTAGCATTTTGGACGACAATCATAGTAATAATTTTTGGTTGGGTACGAATTTTGAGCGATTTAATACTAACTCTATCGACGTACGACAACCCCTCCCGCCCCAGACAGTATCCGTCATCCGTCTTGATGACAAATCCTCGCTTCTTCAGTATATTTAAGTGGTAGGTATAGAGATTGGTATCCACTTTTGGCGGCCGCATATCCCGAAATCGCGCATATTTCATATGCATCAACACGCCAAGGATATGCTTCTGAATGTGATGTTCGGGGATAAATTGGTCAATCATAGTTGAGTCAAATTATACTTGCTATTCATACTAGTAATTCTACACTACAATCACTAGTGTCATCAACACAACTAAAGGAGCGACGCTTATGTCAATCGAATCACTCATCCACACACCCGAATTTGAAGGGAGATTGCCCGTAGAGACTGAGCGTAAATTCATGGCTATCTTTCCGGAAAAACTCACCGATCTACGCAAAGAAGCTGAGCCGATTGAACAGTTTTATCTATCGCACCCAGACGAGCTATTCAGCCTACGACTCCGCTCAACCCTTAAGCGTGATACCGGCAAGCTACATTACGAAGCAACCCTCAAAGACAATGGCTTCCGGAGTGGCGATGGTCTGCGTCGGCTAGAGGTGACGACTGAGATTAGCCCCGAGTTATATGAATACTACCGTAACGACGAGACACCAATTATCCGCAAACTACGCGCCGAACCGCTACCCGGTGTCGTTATTGATTTTTTCGAAAACGACGGCCTAGTACAAGCTGAATTAGAAGATAATGGATCATGGCAACAATTTACTGACCAGTTTGGTAATATATTCATGGAAGTGACCGGTGAAATAATGGCTACCAGTGAGTGGCAGGCGCACTACGACTTCCGACGACAACACGAGGGGCGGGAGGCGCTGTCAATTCAGCCGGAGCTTGACATTGATACTATTGTTTCTGATATTCTCACCCCTACCGCAAACTCTCCGCGCATCATCCATATCGCTGGCCGTAGTGGCTCTGGTAAATCAACCATCGTCAAACAACTCCGCAAGCGGCTGGATGAGCTCAACATTAATTCAATTACTATGTCAACTGATGACTATCATCGTGGGGCAACCTATCTTTATTACCGCAATAATCATCAGCCATGGCGGCACTGGGATGACCCGTTTGTATACGACACCGAAACAATGGCCGTCGATCTACAAAACCTCATTAATGATAAGGAGATATACCATCGCCACATGAATTGGCAAACCGCGGAGCCATATATAGCGGGTACGCTTAGCCCAGCAGAAGTAATTATCGTTGAGGGGATCTACGCCAAATCACCTGATATTATCACCGATAATAGCCTCGTCTACGAAATACCAACCCCAATCGCCACCTGTATTGGTCGGCGTATCCTGCGCGACCTTAACGAACGTCCGCAATTTTGCGACCCCTCGGAAAATCTACTCTATTTATTGAGTGAGGCCGAGCCAGCATATCATGCTCAACAGCAACCAACCAATGCCTGAGGGGATGAGGGCTCACTTTGGCTTTCATTAATCCGATGGTCGACTGCTCGCACAAACCCAATCGCCTTCCCCTCGCCAACCCACCGCTGTTCGTAGGTTGTCATGATTCGGGCATCGCTCTCCTCATCAAGTCGCTCCAATTCGTGCAGATCAAACGTTAGCTCCCGAAGCTGCCAGCCAGCCACCACCAGCTGCTCCAAGCTCCAACAGAAAAAGTCGTGATCATCGTGCTTGAGTAGTAGCTCGCCGCCCTCATCAAGCAACTTTGCGTACTGCGTTAAAAAATGCGGGTGCGTCAAACGCCGACCGCTGGAGTGCTGGCGTGGAAATGGATCGGGGAAAGTGACCCACAACTGACTGAGTGATCCAGCCTCACATAACTCACCCAGCTGATCCGCCCGCGCCCGCACGAACCAGATGTTCGTGAGGCCACGCCGCTCGGCCACGCGCGCCCCTTTCTGCAGTCGATCGGCCTTAACATCAACCGCCAGAAACCGCTGCTCGGGATGGCGCGCCGCCAGCTCGACACTAAACAGTCCCGTTCCCGCACCGACCTCCAGCACATCAATCGACCGCGGTGCCCACTCATCATACTCAAAACAAAGCGGCGAATTGTTAAATAACGCAAATTTATACTTCTTGCGCCGCCGAGTGATAACGAATTGATTTGGATCGACAAAACTCATACTTTTCATTATACTAAACTCATGACGGATACGCTTATCAAACAACTGTTAAATTCGTCGCGCTTTGATGAATGGATGACCGAGCATGGACTAGGCTGGCTGGTAAGCGAGCGGATGGTTGAGACAGTCAGCATCGTCATCGGCACGGTTATCGTTTATTATCTTGGCCGCATCTTCATTACTTGGGCAATTCGCTACGCGATCCACTCCACCGCCAAGCACCGCTCATGGCACCGCAAAGATATCGAAAAGCGCGAAAATACGCTGACGCAGCTGATCCGTAGTTTTTGGCGCATCACTATTATTGCCTATATCGCCGCCATGGTCGCCAGTAAGTTATTCTACTTCGACTTGTCGCCACTGTTTGCCAGCGCCGGCATCATTGGCGTAGCGCTCGGATTCGGTGCGCAGTCACTTGTCAAAGATTTTCTGGCCGGCATCTTTATCATCGCTGAAAATCAATACCGAGTCGGCGACGTCGTTGACGTCATGGGTGCGAGCGGCACTGTCGAGCGCGTCGGTACCAGGTCAACCGTGCTCCGCGATGCTGACGGTAATGTGCACTACTTACCAAATGGCACCATCCAGCATGTCATCAATAAAACGATGGGGTATAGCATGTCGCGCTTTACCTTGCAGCTCGATCCAAGCACCGACATTAGCCGCGCCGCTGATATCATCAACGAGACCGGCCAGCAACTGAGCAAGGAAAAGTCTTGGGATAAGAAAATCATTGAACCGCCAAAATTTGTCTCCGTCGGTGATATCACCGGCCGCTCGGTTGAATTGATCGTTGCCGGTAAGGTTCAGCCATCCGATCAATGGGCGGTTACCTCAGAGATGCGCCGCCGGCTCCTCAAAGAATTTGAAAAACAAGAGATCGAACTAGCTGTTATCCCAACAGCGATAACGCATAAAAAGTAATCATAACTCACTCTGACGAACCGTCTTGACCCTGTGTCGTCGTACTGCCCGCGCCATTGCCACTACCACTGACGCCCAGCTGATCATCGCTTAACACATCGCTAGCAAACGCCCGCGCACCATCAGCTTTCTTTTCTTCTTGCTTATATTTTTGTAGAAAATCATCCAGCACTTTGCCCGTCACCTCACCCTGCGCCTCAAACATGTCTCGATTATGATTATTGGAATTATCAATCTGCGCTCGATACGGTACATAGTCCGGCCGACTCAAGTCCACTCGGAAAGCATCTGACGAGTAATATAAGTGCATCGATATACCAACGAGCACGATCGACACCATGATCACGCTAACTACCATCGTCGGTAACTTATGCTGCATAATTAACTTGGCCATCTGGCAGCCGAGTCGCTTAAACTTATCCACGACCACCTCCGCTCGATAGCTTCACTTTGAGCTGCTCTACCGCCACACGATAATCCGCCGCCAGTTTACTCATCGTCGTCACCGACTCACTGACCTGTCGACGTGCGTCGCGCGTCTTGATCAGCTGTGCGTAAAATTCGCCCGGTTTGTCGGTACAATCTGTCTTGACCAACGCCGTCAAGTTGGACTCATACTCATTGTACTGCTGGGCAAACGCCTTGCGCGCCTCCTCGTAGTCGCGAGCGATCATCACCATCCGCGAGCTATCAATCTGCGCCAATGCCAAGCGGCTATTTAGTTTGGCAATGAGATTAGTCGATATCGTGTTGTATGCTTGGCCGGCGTTAACCCGCAGCAAGGCATCGTTATGCTGAATCCGCTGCAATGTCGAACGAATGGACTGACACTGACTGCGGATCAGATGGAGCGGCGGCGAACTCAGCGCAGTCTGTGCTACAGCAATACCCGACCGTATCATTACGCCGGCCAGGCTAATACCGCACACAAAAAACGCGAGACTACGAAGATGTTTCATCTTTTTTATTATCTCGCGTTTTTGCGTTTAGGTCAAACTGCTACTACGACTTCTTGAAATGCTTTTCCGTATCGGCTTTGACGGTACGAGCAGTTCCAGTAACGACATCGCCAACTTTCTGAGCACCTGCCTTGACCGCTTCAGCACTGTCTTTAGCGGCGGCCTGGGCTTTTTTGGCAGTCTTGACAGTGGCAGTTTTTAGCTCGCCAGCTTTTTTCTTGATGTCAGCACGAGTTTCCTTGCCACTTTTTGGTGCGGTCAAAATACCAGCCGCGAAACCAGCCGCTGCGGCGCCGAGAACTGTTAATACTTTTTTCATATAATATCTCCTTGTTTGTTTCTATTAAATTAATATATGGAACAGATTGACTATTTTTTGCGAAAGAGTTGCACAACTTCAGTAAATAATTTTACTGGAGACAACCACTCAGTCGCTTGAGCGATGTTAGACACCGCCGTTTCAGCTTGGTTGACGAGGCGCTTGAGCTTCGTCAGCAGTGAAATTATTACACCGAACAAGACGATAATCGTCACCGAGTGAATAATAATCACTACGGTCATCAGTATAATAACTGTTTGCATGTCTTCCATACCTTTCCTTTGTTACTGTTTATGTTTGTCGTATTGACTGTGGCTATGATAGCATAGGCGGTTTGAAATGTCAATAGCTTAGCGCTCTGTTCTGTCACTTTGCAGTAATGAGACCGTCCCGTCGCAGACCATCCAGTGCCGCCGCAAATCGCGGATCATCCTGTAGCTCGGCGGTAATTTCGGCCAGCGACTGCCCGCCAACATATCGACGCAAAATCTCACCGCGCATCTGGCGGAGACTGCCAGTGAATTGCGATTGCCTGGCGTAATGGCGACTGGCGGACAATTTACCCTTTCCCTGAGATTTGAGCTCACTACCATAGTCCATTAGTGCCCAAAACCACTGGCGCGGATTTGCCCGGTCCATCGTCCGCTCGACAATGGGCAGTATGTCACGATCCGCGACTGCCGTCTGGTCCGCAAAGAAATGATTGAGATAGACTGTGCGAATATTGGTCTCAATGAACGGCGTTGGTACTTGGTAAGTATAGTTCATGATAGCACCAGCAGTATTGACGCCAATGCCCGGCAGCTGGACAAGGTCATGAAGGGTGGCCGCCAGAGCACCACCAGCGATGGCTCGCGCTGTTTGGTGGAGGTATCGAGCGCGGCGATTATAGCCCAGCCCCTGCCACGCACGCAGTACTTCTGTCAGCTCAGCAGCTGCCAGTGATTCAATGTCCGGAAACTTCGCAGTAAACTCGCTGAACTTCGTCAAGACGCGAGCAGCCTGGGTTTGCTGCAGCATCAGCTCACTCACCAACGCATAGTAGAGCGTTGGCTGATCGCGCCACGGCATTGGTCGGTAGAGCTCGCGGCCTTTTTGGTGGATCAGCGCCTGAAAATCATCAGTCGTCATTGCTTTAGTATACGCGAATAAAACTCACAACACCTAATTGTGCTATAATGGCACGGTTATGAAAATACTTTTTAGACGATACATTTCGGAATTTGTGTACGGTGCAGTTGATGGCACAGTCACAACCTTTGCCGTAGTGGCAGCTTCGGCCGGAGCCGGTATTTCCAGTGCAGTTATCCTCATTTTGGGCGTTGCAAATTTAATTGCTGACGGCTTTTCAATGGGTTCTAGTGCTTACCTGGCAGCCAGCGCCGAACACGAAGAGTCAGCCCGCGATACACAAAAGCGAGCCTCTCCTAAAATCATCGGCGCAGTCACCTTCCTAGCTTTCGTCGCCGTCGGTAGCGTACCGGTGCTGCCTTACCTGATTGATGTCGTTGCAGTCTCAAAAGTACCAGGCACCACCCTGTTTTATGTCAGCTCCGCGCTAACAGCGGTTGCCTTCCTAGCAATTGGCTTCATCAAAGGCAAAGTTGGCAAGCAATCACCATGGCGAGAAGCTGCTATCACCCTACTCCTCGGGGCGGTCGCCGCTGGACTGGCGTACTTTGCCGGTGATGTATTGGCGGCGTGGCTGGGTGTTCAGTTATAATCAATAGCGTGTCAGATGCCACCGAGTAATCTTTCCCGGTACGCCCAGGCCTCATCATACGATAGATACGGTACACTATCTGTTACATTATTGAGAGATCCCTTTGGTAGTTTTTGCGCTTGCGCCATAAAGTATACAGCGGGCCTGCCAAATTTCCCGTAATCCCAATTACGAGGGGCGTATTCATCAAGAAACCGTGTTACAGCAACTGCCGCGAACCCGTACTTAGCGTATTTACGACATAAATCCTCACCAAAACAATCTAATTTTGTCACTCCAAAAGATAACACCGACGGCATCATAATGTCTAGCGACTGTTTCACAGGGTTTTGTCTTGAACTAAAGATATTTGCCAAATTATCCCCCTCAAGAGCAAACCCAGCCTGATCATTATACATAAGAACCGTCACCATCATTTCGTAATTAACCTGTGAGTAATCAGACAAAAAACACCCCCTGCTATCACCAGCCATAGCTTGTTTTATTGCCACGTAAAATTCTTCGGCAGTAACGCGACGTAATTTCTCGTGCATCGTGTGAATTTTATATCATACTATAAAAATATGGTCAAATTTATACACCACACATCAATCGAGCCACCACTTCAACAAAAAATCCCGATAACCCGGCGCGAGCTTGTCAGTAGCTTCAACTTCTGTCCGCATCAACCAGACTGGTCGTTCCTCGCCGCCATCACACGCTCGGTCCGGTAGTTCAATGTTACCGTCAACCGTGGCCGTGTAGCCAAGAATAATTTTATGGTCTTTGACGGTACCGCCCTGCGGATCGCGCACATAAAAATCAGCTGGGGTCGCATCAATTGTAACGCCCAGCTCCTCGCGTAATTCCCGCCTCAATGCCACGTCAGGCGTTTCACCAGCGTCAATATGCCCGCCCGGCAGGCCAAAACCATCATCGCGCGGATAATACATCAGCAGCGCCCGCTCGCCATCACTACTATACAACGCCACTTTTACGCTAACTTCGTGTCGATCATACATCAATGTCACTATACCAAACCTAGACCCCGACCGGCAAGTAACTTCACTTACCTTGTCTGTTTTTTAGCTATTTGCTCAAAGACGCCATCGCCCAAGAGATGCCGTGCGTAGAAGAGAACTCTCGCCAATTTACCAACAAGATACCGACGTCGTGGATGCTTACTCTCAATAACTGTCGCTACTGTATACGCAACCACGCTAGGCGGTGACATGGTCCTATATGACTGAGATAAGTTGTGCGATATTGCCTTTGCCACGCCGCTATAGGCACCATTTGACGAATAACGAGTAAGCGGCTCTTCAGCTAATTTGTAGAAATTTGTAGCGATCAAGCCAGGCTCAATTATCACAAGCTTGATGTTGTATTCCTGCAGCTCTAGCCGCAAGCTATCGGAAAACCCCTCGATAGCGTGCTTTGAAGCATGATACCAGGCACCGAGCGGAAAATACACTCTGCCTCCAACCGATGACATATTAATAATCAAGCCCGAACCCGCCTCTCTCATGCTAGGCAGCACAAGCTGCGTCAGCCTAGCCAACCCAAATACATTCACCTCAAACTGCCTGCGGGCCTGTTCAATTGGAATATCCTCTACCGCCCCCAGTAATCCATAGCCAGCATTATTGATAAGTACATCTATTCTTCCCTGTTCGTCACAAATCTTTTTTACCGCAGCCTCAAGTGATTTTTCATCTTTCATATCACCTGGTATTGGCCGAAGGCCTTTAATTTCTTGAAGCACCTCACTATTTCGAGCAAATCCGTACACTATGTGGCCTTTCTGCAAAAGCAGCTCGGCGGTCGCTCTTCCGATACCGCTGGATGCTCCAGTAATTAACACTACTTTATGATTTGAATTATACTTTTTTCTACTCATAATAGTAGTATAATCTATGGAGTATACTCTATAGTCAATAGGTAATGATGAGGGAGGTTTTACCATGCTAATTCATCAACTTTCCAAAAAATCTAGTGTTTCTATTGATACCATTCGTTACTATACAAAACTCGGTATTTTACCGGTAACACAACGTCCTGCTGGAAGCCGCAGTTATTCAGACTACGACGAGAGTGCACTCGAGTACCTCACGGAAATACGCCTCGCTAAGTCAGCAGGCTTTACGCTGATGGAGATCAAGCAATACATCAAGGAATGGAATGACGGCCAGATTACACCCGATACGGCTATTGATATATTGCATAAAAAGATTGCGATGGTACGAAAGAAAAAGTCTGAGCTTGATGCAATAGAAGCGATATTAAAAAGCAAAATAACACAGCTCCATTCCTAGCTACATTGCCATAATTGAGCATCTGCTACCTACTTTGGGAGGCTACTACAGTCCCAACTCCTTTATCTGCGCTGGATCAACCGTTGATGGCGAATCCATCATCACGTCAACGCCCGAGCCGTTCTTTGGAAAGGCTAAGGTTTCGCGGACATTAGTTTCGTCAATAAGTTCCATAAGGATGCGGTCGACACCAAAGGCACAGCCAGCGTGCGGTGGTGCGCCGTATTTGAAGGCGTTTAGCATGGCCCCAAACTTTTCCTCGACGTAGCTTTCGCTAAAGCCGAGCAAATCGAATACTTTGTATAGCACCGCTGGGTTGTGGTTGCGCACACCGCCGGAGCAGATTTCATAGCCGTTCATCACCATGTCGAATTGGTCAGCCACGATGGCGAGCTTGTCGGCGTCAGTCTTCGCCGACTCCAGCGCCTCTATACCGCCCTTTGGCATACCAAATGGGTTGTGTCCAAAATCAAGCTTCTTGCCGTGGTCGTCCCATTCATAGAATGGAAAATCGATAATCCAAGCAAACGCTACCACGCTCGGGTCTTTCAGGTTGAAATGGGCGGCAAATTCGTTTCGCAGACGGCCAAGCACGGCGTTGACGACTGAGCGAGTGTCGGCACCGAAGAAAACTGCATCACCATCAACTGCACCAGTTTTTTGTTGGATTGAAGACAGCTCTATTTTACTCAAGAACTTAGCAATTGGCGATTTCGCTTCGCCGTCTTGGTAGGTGATGTACGCCAAACCGCCCGCCCCCTCGCTCTTGGCAATGTCAGTGAATTGGTCAATTTGCTTACGGCTAAGACTGGCGCCATTTTTAACACAAATCGCCTTTATACACTCGGCGTTCTTGAACACACCAAATTCGGTGTTAGCAAAGACATCGGTTAGTTCAATCAGCTCCATACCGAAGCGCAGGTCCGGCTTGTCCGAGCCATATGTCTCCATGGCGTCGCGGTAGGAAATGCGCGGAATTGGACTGCCGTCACCGACCGCGAGACCACTCAAATCCAGCAATTCCTTGCCTGCAAAATCAGTCGCTAACTGACACATCAGCGGCTCAACTTCCTGGCGAACCTCCTCGCCGTCCTCAACGAAGCTCATCTCCAGATCCAGCTGATAAAACTCGCCATACAACCGATCGGCTCGCGGATCTTCGTCGCGGAAACACGCCGCCAACTGATAATATCGCGGCACGCCGCCAACTATCAGCAATTGCTTGAACTGCTGCGGTGCTTGCGGCAGCGCGTAAAACTTGCCCTCTTGCAAACGACTTGGGATCAGGAAATCGCGCGCGCCCTCAGGGCTGGAATTTGCCAAAATCGGCGTTTGAATTTCGATGAATTGGCGCTCGTCCATATACTGATGCATCCGGCGGTACATTTCGGCGCGCTTTTTCAGTATCTGTTGCATCTTTGGGCGGCGCAGGTCGAGGTAACGATACTTAAAACGTAAGTCCTCACCTGCCTGATTCTCCTCGGCAAACGGCTGGATTGGCAAGGTCTCGGCTCGGTTGAGAATTTCCAAATTTTCCACCACAATTTCCACATCACCGCTGGCAATATTTGGGTTTTTCAAACCTTCGCCGCGCTCCGTCACCACGCCGCTAGCACGAATCACAAACTCATCGCGCAAGCTCTCCGCCAAACGAAACGCTTCCGCGCGCTCAGGATTAATAACCAGCTGCACCAAGCCAGTATGGTCGCGTAGGTCAATAAAAATCAGCCCGCCGTGATCGCGCCGGGAATGCACCCAGCCAGCCACTGTAATCACTTCACCAACCCTATCAGGGGTATGTATCGCCAAAACTCTCTTTTTCATATCTGTTATTATAGCATATTGATGTGTTTTTTCGCCTTTGGCGTCACCCGCCGGCCGCGCGGCGTGCGCTCAATGAAGCCGATTTGTAGTAAATACGGCTCATAAAAATCCTCGATCGTCGTTGCTTCGTCGCCTGTCAGAGCAGCAATGGTCGTTAGTCCCACCGGATTATCGCCATAATTTTCCAGGATTGATTGTAGTAAATTACGGTCGGCTGGGTCTAATCCCAACTCATCCACCTCCAGCATTTCCAAAGCACTCGTTGTCGTTTTCACATCAATTATGCCATCGCCGTTGACGTCGGCATAGTCGCGCACGCGCTTGAGCAGGCGATTGGCGATGCGCGGCGTCAAGCGAGCCCGTGTCGACAACAAGTTCGCCGCTTCATGCCGAATCGACGACTCCAGAATGGCTGCGCTCCGCGTCACAATCTTAGCGATATCCTCTGGCTCATAAAATTCCAAGCGATAAATATGCCCGAAGCGATCGCGCAGCGGCGCCGCCAAACTGCCCGTCCGCGTCGTCGCACCGATGACCGTAAACCGCGGCAAGTCCAGTCGAATCGACCGGGCCGCCGGGCCTTTGCCGATGACGATATCCAGCTTGAAATCTTCCATGGCCGAATACAAAATCTCCTCCACCGCCCGACCGAGTCGATGGATCTCATCGATAAACAAAATATCGCCGTCCGCTAGGTTGGTCAAAATCGACGCCAAATCGCCCGCTTTCTCAATGGCCGGACCGCTGGTAATGCGCAAATTCGTGCCCATCTCATTGGCGATCACCGTCGCCATGGTCGTCTTGCCTAGTCCTGGTGGACCGTAGAGTAGTACATGATCCAGTGGCTCACCACGCTTCTTTGCCGCCTCAATTGCCAAGCGCAGGTTGCGCTTCAAGCGCTCCTGACCAACATACTCACTAAAGCTCTGCGGGCGCAGACTGATTTCAATTCGCTGCTCCTCAGCATCATCATCGTGCGGACTGGTATCAACTATTCTTTGAATTGCCATTATAAGCTCCTGTAATATTCTTTTAGCATCTTAGCCATCAGTCGCTGCCGCTGTTTTAAAAATTCTTCATAATCAACGGCCACCGCCTTCATTAATAAAATTGGAATTGCATTGTCACTAAAGTTGCTTTTTAGTTCATCCTCGCCAGTAATATCACTGTGATGGTCATTTTTACTACTTAAAATATCGCTTAAGTAATCGCGAGGGGCTAAATCTCCGACTGAAATATTTATATCATTGCGCAGATGTACAAAATTAGCAATTCTATTGTATTTAGTTTTATCATAACCATGCTTAACTAAATAATTTTTAGGAAAAATGTGATGCACGTCATCAGTCGCCAAGTCTCTGGCAATATTATTTTTCGACAAGAATCCTTGCTTCAGTAATTTATTCTGCGCCGCAACAAACATGTGCCAAAACGGATTATTTATCGTCGGCTTATCAAGCTCATCAACCAATGTTGAGTCCCAAAATATATCAGACAACTCCTGCTTTTCCAGCGTAGCAACAAATTTAGCCAAATCTCCAGGATTTTGAATCCGTTTAATATCCTGCTCAAACTTAGTTTCAAAACTGCCGGAATGGCGACCAGTCAGTAACGAAATTGCCAGCAATCTACGAACTAGCGAATTAGCTTCGGCATGATTTTCGCCAATATCAAATAGCCGCAGGTACATTGCATAGGCGTAATTAACTGCATTGCGAGCAATCAACATACTGGGTTCGTCATAACCGCTGCCGCGCAAAATGTTTTGTACAAAATGCTTAAATTTATTTTCGTTTGTAAATTGGTACAAACCCTTCTCAAGCTTTCGGAAGGACTCGTCAGCAATTTCTTTTTCATCCTGGCGAGTTTCAAAATTACGACCCGAAAGCAATGCCACGATATCGCCAAGTTTACCCCTTGCAAACTGCGTCAAACCAACAACCCGAATAATATCATTATACGATGGATCATATAGGTCATCTGTTTCATTTTTAAGCCAAGATATTTTCGTAAAATAATCAGTTTTAGCAAATTCTGTATCGTTTTCCTTAATAATGTCAAACTGCTCGGGGGCAACCGATAGATGTGCAAAATAATCAATAAATTTACGAAGTTTCATGCCCATTTCATCACCCGGCTCGTTCTCATAAACCGCAATTTTACTCATCGCAAAATCGGCATTACTAAGATTAACACCGCTAGCATTAATTCGGACAAATATTTCATTTACTATATTGATATCCAAAGACGGACTAAGCTGGATTTCACCAATTTGCTTATTTTTAATCTGGATCAAACGGTTAAGTCGCGTATTAACCTCTTGGCGCGTTAACGACGGATTTTTTTCTGCATATTCTTCAACAAACGTCAGCGTATCATAGCCGTTTACCATCACTTCAGCAATATCGCTAATCCATTCTTTACCGCGAATAGTTGAAACTGTACGAGTACGAAACTCCTCAGTCAGCGGATTAAACGATATAGCAATCCGTTTTTTCTTATATTTTTTATCTATCACATCAAGCCCGCTAATCGCTGCCCTGAGTGCAGTGATACGTTGCTGGCCATCAATCAAAATACGCTTGCCCTGCGACGTCGACCCATCCTTCAGCTTCACGTCTGGGTTTTGCCAAGTAATGATATAGCCGACTGGATAGCCTTGATATAACGAATCCATCAAATCGCGTACCTGCCAACTCATCCATACAAACGGCCGCTGGATCTCCGGAATAGCAATTGCACCGCTTTCTACCCAGGCCAGAATAGTACTAATTGGTGTTTGATTAAGAGAAAATTTTGTATCTTCCATATATGTCTATTATAGCACCCCGAGAATAAGACTCACGCTAAGATGTAGTAGTAATCACCCTTCAAGTGTCTCCCAACGAATCCAAAAACACAAACCCCATAAACAACATCACGAACTAAATATTTCAAATAAAGAGACCCTACTTCTTCAGCGCCTCGGTCACCCGCTGCGCTGTTGGCAGATTGACATCAACGTTCTCTAGCGCCTTGGTAGCGTCAGCCAAGGTGTAGCCCAGCGCCATCAGCGCCTCCAACGCTTCGTCGGAAGTATTCAATTCAGTCTGGACTGGCGCAGCTGCTCGGCCGTACTGCGTCGGTAGGCCGACTTTATCGCTCAGATCAACCACCACACGCTCAGCGGTTTTTTTGCCAACACCAGCAGCTTGTTGTATAAAGGCACTGTCGGCATTGGCGATGGCGTTACGGACGTGCTCAGCATCGCCAAGACTGAGAATGGCCAATGCGGCCTTTGGTCCAACGCCCTGAACGGTGATCAGCATTTCAAACAGTTTCTTTGCCGCCAGGCTCGAGAAGCCAAACAATTCTTCCGCCTGCTCGCGCACATGATGATAGGTGTAAAACTTAGCGTCTTGATCCAGCGCCACCGCCTCGAAATCACCAGCCGATACGCTGACTTCATAACCGACGCCGTGAACGTCAATCACGATGCTGCCCGCACCAAACTTTTCAGCGATCGTGCCAGAGAGGTGGGCGATCACGGTCGTCTGTCTCCGCCGCCCGGAGGATTGGTCGGGCCGGGCGAAGTGCCGCCGCTGCCACCGCCTGAACCGCCGCCGCTACCGCCGCCACTGCCATTGCCGCCGCCTGGATTTTGGTCGTCATCGCCAGTACTGCCACACGACGCAGTCTTTCGCGAATGCTTCGTCGCATCAAATTTATCTTCGGTGATGGTAATGAGACGCTTGGTAGCTAGGTCGCAGACGGTGATCTGCTTAGTGGTGGACGTTTGCCGACAATCAGCAGCGTTCTTGGAGTATTTAGCGGCGTCAAATTGATCTTCAAAAATTGACTCCATTTGCTTGGTCGCGAGGTTACACACCTCAATCTTTGGCTTGGTCTGATCACATTTCTCGGTCGGGAGGGCGTTCGAGAGGAAATATTCTTTGTAAGCACCAGGGCTGGAATCATCAGCCAGACCACCGTTGCTACTACACACGCTTCGCTGGACAACGCCGTTTGGTACATCAAAACCAGTTTTCGCGCCCGCCAGCAGCTTGGTCATTGTCGCCCGCCAAATTGGTGCCGCCACGTCCGAACCACCGCTGTTCATGACCTTGTTGTTGTTATTGCCGACCCACACGCCGACAGCATATTGCGGCGTATAGCCAATCGTCCAGGCATCGCGGTTATCATTGGTGGTACCCGTCTTGACAGCAACCGTTTTGCCGCCCACCGTCAGGCTGCTGCCAAACATCCCCGCCCGCGCGGCGTTGTCCGACAGGATGCTAGAGATGAGATAGGCACCGCCCTGGCTGATAGCTTGGCGTGTGTTCGCTGCTTTCCACGAAACGTTTTTGTTGAATTTGTCCTTGACTTCGGTGATGAGATTGAGCGACTCGTACTGCGTGCCGCCATTGGCAAAGGCCGCGTAGGCGTTAGTCATCTCGCTCAGGCGCACCTCGGCCGAACCAAGCGCCAGTGACAATCCGTAATTTTTGTTTTCATCAAGGGTGCTAATGCCGAGTTTCTTAGCGGCTTGGATGGAGCGATTGATGCCATACTTTTGCATGATCAGAACGCTCGGGATGTTCAGCGACCAGCTCAGCGACTTGCGCGTCGTCACCTTGCCGTTCCAGCGGCGGGTAGCGTTGTAGGGCACATAACCATTGAAGTTAGTTAACTTATCATCAAAAACTGTCGCCGGCGTGATAGTGCCATCAGCCATCGCTTGCGCATAATACAACGGCTTGAAGCTCGAGCCAGGCTGACGCGGCGTGGTCACCATATTGACCTTACCCCACTCGGCATTATTGTAATCAGCGCTACCGACCAGAGCCCGCACTTCGCCAGTTTTTGGATCAATGACGATACCGCTAGCATTGGTGCCGCCGAGGCGATTGATTTGCTTCATTTGTTTGGCGATGTTTTCTTGGAGGAGATGCTGCGTGTCGAGATTCAGCGAGGTCTTGACGCGGTAGCCCGAGCGCATGACTTTTTCGTAACCATATTTGTCACTGAGCTGTTTGATGACCATCTCGGCAAAATGCGGCGCTGCGGAGTTGGTGTGAGCCGCGCCGCCACCGGCGTATGCTAGCTGCGTGGCTTCTGCCTGTTGCTTCTGTTCCTCGGTGATAAAGCCTTCAGTCTGCATCCGACCGAGCACCGTCTTTTGGCGTTGCTTGGCGTATTCGGCATTGCCGCTGATCGGTGAATACCGGCTCGGTGCCGGCAGCACGCCAACCAGCATACTGCTCTCGGCCAGCGTCAAATCCTTCGGCGATTTATTGAAATAAACCTTGGCCGCCTCCTCGATGCCAAAGGCGTTTTCACCAAAGTACACTGAGTTGAGATACATCATCAAGATCTGCTCTTTGCTATAATTCTGTTCAATAGCGATGGCCATAAACAGCTCTTGGTATTTGCGCATAAAGCTGTGCTCATTGCTGAGTAAATTATTCTTAACCAGCTGTTGCGTCAAGGTCGACCCGCCACCGTGCCGCGTGATTGCCGCCCGGAAAATACTGAAAATATTAAAGCCGCTGTGCTTATAAAAATCCTTATCCTCACTGGCGATCAGCGCCTTTTTCATACTCTCAGAGATATCCTTGAGCTGCACCAAGTTCCGCCGCTCGGCATTGCCAACGCTATAAATCACCTTATCCTTGGCGTCGGTCAGCACGATACCGGTATTGTTGCGGTTCATCAGCCGCTCCTGATCAGCGATGTCGCGTGCATAGTAAAGATAGCTGGCAATCGGCACGATGATCAAGAACAGTAGAATCGGCAGCAGACACACCATGATTTTTTTCGGCCGACTCAGCCGCCAAAACCACAAAAAATGTTTGTGTTGACGCGGTAATTTACCGGGTTTTGCCTTGACTTGACCGAGATTGGCATACCGACCCATGTGCGGCGGCTGCTTCTTTATCGGAGCTCGTTTTCCCTTGCCTAATTGCACCATGTATCAATTATACCACGCCACAGTGCGTCATCGCGGCATGGGTGATGGCCGCTGCCAGCGCATCGGCGCAGTCATCTGGCTTGGGCACTTGGCTGAGACCTAAGTTGAGGCGCACCATTTCTTGGATCTGCTTTTTATCAGCCTTGCCATAGCCAGTCAGTGTCTGTTTGATCTGAAGCGGCGTGTATTCACTGATCGCGAGACCCGCCTTGTGCCCAGTCAGCATCGCCACGCCGCGAGCATGGGCCACAGAGATAGCAGTAGTGACATTGCGCGCAAAAAACAACTTTTCAATTGACATCACCTCTGGCTTGGTCTCAGCGATAATCTCCGTCAGGCCATCAAAAATCTCCGCCAGCCGCTCGTCTAGCGGCGTGTGGGCGGGCGTCTTGATCACACCAGCCGTCACCAGCCGGTAGCCGCCCTGCTTCGTGTCAATCACACCAAAACCCAAGATACCAGTCCCCGGATCAATGCCAATAATTCTCATGAGTTTATTATAGCACCCGGCCGGTGACAATAATTAATGCAAGCAGCCACCTCGACGAGCTACTCGCCAAGTTATCACTTGCCGCGCGTGATGGTGTGTTTCAGCCGCGTAGCAGCCCGGCCGATTTCCCAGCGCCACTGCCAGCCAGCATAACCAACCGCCAGCAGACTGACGCCGCCGAGCACCCACCAGCCCCACATCGCGCCCGTCACCTGCTTGACCTGCTCCGGCGCAAAGCCAGTTTTCGGTGCAGTAGCCAGCGCGACCTTGCGGCAACGGCGAGTCTTTGGATTGCGTTCAAAGCCTTCGGGACACTCCTTCAACACGTCACTATCAGCGGCAATTTTCTTACAGCGCCCGGTGGCGGGATTACGAAACTTACCATCGGGACATGGCTTTAGGGTTTTGGCGGCCGCGGCTGCAATTGACCGGCACCGACCGGTTATCTCGCTCCGATAATACCCTTCACGACACGGCGTTTGGGTTTTGAGCTTGCTGCTGTTGCGGCACCGACCGGTTTCTGGTGAACGATATTGGCCGGGCTTACACGGCACGAGTTCCGGCTCGCGTACGATATTACGGCAGCGGCCCGTCTCCGGCGAACGGTACTGCCCCGGACGGCACGGCGTCGGCACTGGCTCCACCGGCTCCTTGACACAACGGCCCGTGAACTCGTGACGCACATAGCCCGCCTTGCAATCTGGCCACTGCTTGAATTCATTAGGCCGAGCCGGCGTCGGTGAAAATGTCACCTTCCATTCCCCGTCAAGCAAACTCCACGACGAGTCCTTAGCCAGACCAGCAAACGATGTCTGGTCAATTTCATTGCCGCTCTCGTCCAGCACGTACACTTCGCCGCCGCCAGTTTTTGTTAGTTTGAGATTTGTTTCTGCCAGGCGAATGACATGCAGCGCCCCAGCTGCCAGCTCAATACCCTTGAACGTGTACGTCGTATCCTTATTCTTGCCTCGACCTTTCATGAGAATGGTGCAGCCCGTGAGGTCGAGGTCGCTGGTCCCGGCATTGATAATCTCGATAAACGGCGCGTCGACATTGGTCGCGATCTCATGTAATTTCAAGCCGCTACAGCGATTGCTCGGTGGCGCCGGATCAACTGGCGGACGTGGCTCGTCAGGCTCGGTACAGGCTGGCAGTTCACGTAAGTGCGGCGCCTCGCCGACCGAAAAATCGCTGACGTTATTATCCGTATCAGTCACCACGCCATTTGTTTGGCAGCGCCAGGCGTGTAGCTTGCCGCCCAGCTTAATCGGACTGCCTTCGCGCTCTGATGCCGCGCCCCAGCCAACCAGATCCGACACTCGCCCATCACTCATCACCAATTTGACAGAGCCGCTGGTTGTTGCCAGCACTTTCCTGCCGTCAAACCGCAGGTCGGCCTGCTCATCAGCTAGCCGACTATCACCGACCACCAACGCCCCGCCCACCGGCACTACTAGCTCAGTCGATACTGTTTTGAGCGTCGTCACATGCCCCTTTTGGTTAACATACTGCAGTGTCCAACCAGCGATATTGACTGGCCCTGACGACAGATTGTAGAGTTCGACGTAGGTGCCGCGCGCTGTATCGAGGCCGATTTTAGTGATCAAGAGTTTGGCCGATGTGCGAGCCGCGGCTGACGGTGCAGGAGGTTCGGAAGGCGTTGGCTTGACTGGTGCGGGTGTCAATGGGTCTCTAGGCGGCGTTGACGGAGCGGGCGTAGACGTAGATGTACCGCCAGAAGCTGTGTCCGGCGTGGCCACTGCTGGAGCTAATGGCCTGGTCGGAGCTGCCGAGCTGGGTACTGGATTGGCTGGGCGCGGCGCGGGCGTGTGGGTTGGCGCAACCGGTGTCGAGCCGCTAGCAGGAGGTACGGCCTCTGGTGGGGAGTCGCTGGCAAACGCTACCACCGGCTGAAACACCAGCGCAATTATCGTTGACATAAGTAGTAGGCGGGTCAAAACCTTCATCGTGAACTCCCTGCTTGGCTTATGTTGACTAATTATTATTGTAAAAGAAATTCCTCCGAAACGCAAAAAGAGCACCGTCGGGGGCGCTCAATACATAGTCAATACATGGCCTAAACGCAGGTCACTCCGCAGTGATATCAGCATTGGTATGCACATTCACCACGTCGTCCAAGTCGTCCAGCGCATCAACTACCTTCATCAATTTCTGTGCGGTTTCCATATCAGCAATCTCAACTGGCGTGTTAGCGATGTAGCGCAGCTCGGCGTCTTTCACCTTCAAACCCTGTTCAGCCAACTGATTTCTAACACTCGCCAAATCCTTCAACTCCGTGTAAACAATGATCTCGCCGTCTTCCTCGACCGCATCTTCAGCACCAGCATCCAGCACTTGCAGTAGCAATTCTTCGCCCGTGCCCTCTACGGTGATCACACCCTTGCGAGTAAATTGAAACGCCACACTACCAGCGTCAGCGATGCGCCCGCCGTTCTTCACCAACGCCGTTTTGACTTCTGGCAAGGTACGGTTACGGTTGTCGGTCGCCGTCTCAATGATGATGCCGACGCCGCCAGGACCATAGCCTTCATAGGCAATTTCCTCCAGTGCCGCCGCGCTTTTATCAGCCACGCGGTCAATCGCCCGCTGAATGTTAGCACTCGGCATGTTGGCTGCCTTGGCTTTTTCAATGGCCATTGCTAAACTTGCATTCAATGTCGGATCGGTACCGCCACGCGCCGCAATTGCAATTTGATTACCCAATTTCGTGAAAATCGCACCACGCTTTGCATCAACAATCGCTTTCTGCCGGTGTGTCGTCGCCCATTTACTGTGTCCTGCCATGTGTCTATGCCTCCAGAAAATTCGTTTCTTTTAGTATAGCAGAAAATGGACGAGGGGTTAACTATCGACCTGGTTGGTGGTGTCTTCTGAGAGAACGAAGCCACCACAATTTGATTCTATGCGTACCTCCCAGATATGCACACCATCGTGATATTCTTCTTTGTTGATATATACACCATACTGACGAGAGATAATCCCCTTATCAACATATTTCTGTAGTATACCTCTGACATATCCCTCGATCATATTCCCACTCCTCCGCTCCAACACATCCAGCGGAGGTTGTAGAACAGGATACTGACGCTCCCCTGACAAAGCTTCACAATTATTTGTTAAATATACCCCAGGAGATGCCTCGCCTAACTCCGCATCCAGAGGAGTAACCTCCTCACATTCAAGGTCTGCGTTGGTCTGCAGGACATCTTTTCGATGTCGGGAGTTCCTTTTGGCAATAGCCATCACAAAATACGATAACTCTACGTCATCAGGTGTCAGCTCGCCTCGCTCCCGCTGCTCATCAAAGTCATGAATAAATTGACGTAACGTCTCATCGCTAGCCTTATCGGCTGCAACGAGGGGTGCTATCGCCTCATTCATGCGTTTCGAACTTTCTTCTTTAATCACAGCCAAGGTCTGGGCGACCTTCGTTGACTCCTGAATTTGCTGCATCTGCACAGACGCTGCTTCTCTAATTTCCCTACACCGCCTGTCGAACTCCTTCCGAGCTTCCTTAATTTGTCTTTCTTGGTTAGCTAAAACTTCCGCGCGTTGCCGCTGATCGCCTCGCTTGGTCTCATGCGTTTTATCGCTGTATTCGTTATATACATTGTCGATTGTCGTATATATTCGACAAAACTCCTCAAGTGTCATCGGAGCGGCTACTCCTTGCTCCCCCTGCGTCTCGTCACCACCTTGCATATCCCCACGGACTTCAACCTCATCAGGCTGTTGCTCACCATAATTATTCGATGCGGCTGCTAGCCTCTCCCATGAAGCTGCTAGATCCTGGCCTTGATTACTGCTATCTCCACCTATTCTTTCTTTGCCCATTTCATTCCTCCAGATTGAATAATGTTATACCTCTCTAGCCATCGCCCGAGGATTGAACCTGTACCCACCCGTCCCAAGTGATCAGCCGAATAACCTGATAGTAGTACACTTATCAGGTTTCCTCAAGCATGAGCGAGATCGGCAGCCTGCCACAATCGTCCACGGCTACTCAACCACATTACTCTCACGCAGCCGCAGCCCAGTCTGTCGCCGCATCCACCACATTGCCCCGATAATGACGAGGTAGGTAATGATTACCCATAGCCAGCTCAAGTTCACCTCCAGCTGCGCCCAGTCCAGCCCTGCCAGCCACGTGGCGACGCCGACCATATACTGGAGCAGCCACGTCGTCGGCGCGGCGACGAGTCCAGCCACCACCGACACATCCGCGCACACACCAACCACAAAGGTCAGCAGCATCGCCAGCGGCACCAATGGCAGAATGAGCACATTCGCGATCAGCGCCACGTTACTAATCACACCAAATGACGCCACCAGCAGCGGTAACGTCATGATCTGGGCCGACACCGTCTCGCCGATAATCTGCCGGATCACCCCGGGCGGCTTCGTACCAAAAAAGTATCGCTGCAGCAGCGGCGCCAGGATAATCACCCCGCTAAACGCCGCGAAACTCAATTGCCAACCGAGGTCATTCCAGCCAAACTGCGGATTGATAAGTAGCGTCATCGCCGCAGCGACTGGTAGCAGCACCAACGGATGAATCGTCCGGCCATAATACCACGCGGCTAGGCTGAGGCTCGCCACCAGCCCGGCCCGCGACATGCTCGGACTGAGGCCGGTCATCGCCATAAAGCCAATGATCATCACACCGGCACTCAGTGCCGCCAGATATTTCGACACCCGAACGAACAGTCGCCGCGCCAGCCGCACTAAAATTGTTAAGTTATAGCCGCTGGCCACGATAACGTGCGTCAAGCCTGCGACCTGCAGCGCCGTCATCAATTCCAGCGGCAATGCCCGCCGTAAACCCATCAAGAACCCGAGGCCCAGCGCCGCCTCCGACTCCGGCACGTACCGTCGCACCCGCTCCGCAAACCAATCACGCACGCCCACTGCCACGTCGCCCGGCTGCTCGCGCGTCACTCGTTCAACCGCTGCCCGCGACATCCGCGCCGCAAACGCCCCAAACCCATCGCTCAGCACACCCCGCACAGTGACCACGTCGCTGCGTTTAATCGCCTGGTTATGTCTCGTCACCACCCAGACACTACCAGGTAGCCGCCGATCATTACTCATGATATCACCCAGGCGCAGCACTGTCTGCTCCTTTTTATCGACATCAGGATCTTCCAGTACCCGCCCGCTCAGCCGCACCGTTTGACCGATTAGCGTTTGATAGTGCTCTAGGCCGACCTGCCCCAGACTGCCTCGCCACAGTCCAATGAGCGCTCCGCCGATCAAGGCTACTACGACCAGCCAGCGCCGCGCCCCAACGAGCGCCGCTAGGGCCAATACCATTCCCGCCACCAACCATATCCAGCCAGCAAACAACCCGTACGGCGCTCGCATCACGCTGATAACGCCGATGACGATGCCGACACCAGCCGCCGCCAACAGCCACGACACATGCAAACGCTGAGTGAGGCCGAGAGACTTCATATTGTTAGTATACGCGAAGTGCGGCCAGACTTACATCAAATCACCTGAAATGGATACAATAAAAATCCTAGTTCATGAACTAGGATTGTACTCCACGTGGAGGGCCCACCGGGGCTTGAACCCGGGACACCCTGCTTAAAAGGCAGGTGCTCTAACCAACTGAGCTATGGGCCCGCACATGACGCGCAGCGCAACGAAGCGAGAACGCGACTTTTCACATTTTATCACAGAGAAGCGGCATTTTCAACGCTTTGTTTTCTTGGAGGCGGGCGCCTTGGCCTTGAGTGGCACACTCATATCAAGCAGCCCCGCTACCAGCCCAACGGTCGCCGCATAGCGCCACCAGTCGCTCAGCAATTTGTATGTCTTCATCGCCTCCGCATCCAAGCTCATAAACTTGCCCAGTGGCCGCACCAGCATCGCCGCTGCTAGCACGCCGACTAGCACTGCCGAGATTAGCCGCAGTAACTTGCCAGGCCCCTTTGGCCCAGTAACTAATAATAGCACCAGCGGCCCCACCGTCAGGATAATCGTCGCGATAACACCGTTCGGCAATCCCACTACGCTACTAACACCTAGCCCGCCGATCACCCCGGCCAGCCACTCCGCCCATAATTCTGCCAACAGTGCACCAGCCGCTAGTGCCAGCGCCAACACGCCAAATCGCCGGTTTAACACGAAAGCTAGCGCCGCTACCACCACGGCTACACCACCAAATAACAACACTACACTCATCGCTTCCCCTCCGTCGTAAACCGCGCAGTGACGCCCGGCTTGATACCATGCTCCTTGGCACTACCCGCCGGCAGCTCTAACACGTACCGCGCCGGAACTGGCGTGTGATATACCTCATGCGGCTCATTGTCAGGCCAGACATCACGCTTGACGTGCACGACCTTTTTCTTGGCATCTAGCCAGATAATATCAATCGGGACGCGCATATCCTTCATCCAAATTGGTATATCACCGTCTTTCTCGGCCACGAACAACATCCCCTCGCTCTTACCCAGCTCCTGCCGACCGCCCAAGCCCCGCGCCCGCGTCTCGTCCGTATCAGCGACCTCTACTCGAAATGTACCCTTACCAATATCAACAGTCGTGTACGTCTTATTCATCTGGCGCGACACCGCCCATACGCCGTAGCCGACCCCGGCCAGCACACCGAGTACGATCACCCAAACGATGATCCGCTGCACTATCGACGCCGACTTTGCACTCATACCCTCATTATAGCAAGTTTATCGTCAGGCGCCGACTTTATCTTTTTTGTTACCGCGCTTGGCGTTGCGATCAATATAATCAATAATCCGACCAGCCACATTGCGGCCCGTCACCTTTTCGATGCCAAATCCTGGACTAGCATTCACCTCCAGCACCAATGCACCACGACTTGAGCGCATAAAATCAACGCCGGCCACTACCAGGCCCATTGCCTTGGCGGCCTTAACGCACATCTTTTGTTCATCAGGCGTCAACTTGACGACCGTTCCCTCACCGCCTTTGTGTAAATTACTGCGAAAATCATCGTCCAAACTCTGCCGTTTCATGCTAGCCACCACTTGACTACCGACCACAAACGCCCGAATATCGGTGCCGGCCGACTCTTTGATAAATTCCTGCAACAGCACGTTTGTGCCGTCAGAATTGCTGAGATAAAACGCCTGCATGACCGACTTGGCGGCCTTGATCGTCTCGGCTAACACCACGCCATTGCCATGTGTCCCGCGCGCCAGCTTGATAATCGCCGGCGTACCGCCAATCTCATCCAGTAGCACATCGATGTCCGTTTCATTACGCGAGAACACCGTCTTTGGAATTGCCACGCCAGCCCGCGCTAGTAACTGCGTCGAGCGCAGTTTATCCCGCGCCCGCATAATAGCAATTGACCGATTCATAAAAAACGCCTGCGGATTCGCCATCTCCAGCTGACGCACTACCGCTGTCCCGTAGCGCGTCATATAGCTGGCAATTCGCGGGATAAACACGTCAAAATTACCGATCTCCTTACCACGATAAATAACCTTTGGATGTCGCTCATCAATTGATACATAGCAGTTTTTATACTTGATAACCTTAATTTGATGGCCACGTTTTTCGGCCTCTTCTCTGAGGCGGAGGGTGGAGTAGTTGATATTACCGTTACTGAGGATTGCAATTTTCATGACTACTTATCCTTTGGCTTATGGTATTTTTTATAAAATTTGTGGGGATTCTTTACCAGCTCCTTATTCAGTACTTTGTTATCGGCAGCATATTTGTATCGATGTGCCGTATCACCCTCGCGCACATCAACCAAGAACTTGCCCGCAACAGTACGACGGCCTATCAGGACTGGGTATAGATTACCAGAACGATCCGAGAGGTTAAATAGCGCTTTGATTTTACGCCCCTTGATAGTCACGGTAAAATGTGTTCTATAGCGAATCTGCTCATGTCCAGATGAACTGCGTACCATTGCTACAGTGAAATCCGTTCGCTTGAAAATCTTCCCGCTATAGTAAGGCGAGCCTTTGCCGAATAGGGCAAACTTTAACACACCATCTTTATCAACACGAATATTGCTCGCCCATACCGATGAGCTGTCTGCACCTGTGTCAACTTTGGCCGGTACGCCAATAGCCCGCTTTCCAAAATCAACACGAACGTTTCGGCCAATAATAACGTTGCTCTTCTTGTGCATACTAGCTTATTATAACATAATTATCAAATAAAACGAACCTCCTCCCTTTAAAAGATCTATCGGAGAAGCTCTGCTGTCCTTGCGACAATACGCTCAATAATTGATGAGTTATCGTGGTTACGTACAGCAGCATAAAGTTTAAGTGCAGGTGAGGTGTTGCATTCATTAAACCAATAATTACCCTCGCCCCTGTGATCAACAATAAACATATCAACCGCCAGAAGACCAGCGCCAAGCTCCCGAGCAAACTGTTTGGCAATATTTATATAGTACGGACTAGTCTCACACATTACCTCATAGACTGATGCACCGTCTCTGACCATAGTCGCCTGTGACAAAATGTACCGATACCCCGCAGGCAAGACTCGCTGGCTAACCTCTTGGCTATTCATGATGCTTTTAGTCCAGAGTGGATAGAATATCTCCGGCCGAAGCAGTAACCGGGCTTTGTTTTCCTCCTCGACCAGCTGAGCAATGGTCTTCACCCCATCACCAACTACCTGTGGCCGTTCTCGTCTTAATACAGAGATGACCTCACCATCAAGCACTGTAAAACGATATTCCTCTGCCATAATCTGGCGCTGGACGATTGCAATATGATGCTCACACCACGCCTTCTTTAACGCTGCCGTAAGTTGTTTTGTATTAATCACATCAAGGGTTAATCCTATTGACTGATAGCCATCAAGAGGCTTCACGACTACCGGCTTTCTATCTGCCATAAAACTCTCAATCTTAGGCAAACTATCGTGATCAGTGCAATATATACTTTCGGGAACCATAATACCTAGTTGCTCGGCCAACCGATATGATGATTGCTTATTACCAGCTAGACAGTGCACCTCGTGACTATTCATGGGATACGACATCTTTTTTCCTGCCAACCATAGTCTGCCACTAGGTGCGGTGACTCGTATACACAATTCACCATTAATGTACGCGTCCTCGATAAGAAAACCACAATTGCGTAGACCATTCCAGAGTGCGCTTTTCCGATCAGAGGTAGAGAAAAGACTACTCATGTCTTTATTGTATCACACTCTGACACACTATAGGCAGCGCGAAAGACACGCACCATCAGCGGCCTCCATCAGCCCTTCTGCTAGTGCTGTCAATTTTTGATCAACATTACTACCGGTAGCTATCTGTGGAATAGGGTTGGCTTCAAGAAAGTATGGGGTACCAGTCTTTGCCTCACATATAATATCAAGGCCAGTCATTTCCCGATATAGAGTTCGCGACATAGTCTTTGCTGTACGTACCGCTCCAGAAGAAACTTTTTCAATAGGGATAATCCTGGCTAATGCACCAGCTGATATATTATTAAGATGACTATCCCCCTTGCCTATGCGCTGAATAATTAGCCTAATCTTACCACCAACCATAAAAAAGCGATAGTCTGAATTATTAGAAGCTATGAATTGCTGTACTAAGAAGGGGTTATCCTGGGTATGTTTCTCCCTATAATCCGTAATTTCTGAGACTGAAGATAGAAGATGGTTATCCTGACCACGACTTGCGCTAGCTTTCTTAAGTATAAAAGGCTCATCAAAGTCCTCCCTTCTCATATATTGTTGTAGTGCAGTAATATTTGCACAGAATAAAGTACGCGGGATCAAGA
The DNA here is from genome assembly GCA_010202645.1 of Candidatus Saccharibacteria bacterium oral taxon 488. Taxonomy (NCBI): domain Bacteria; phylum Candidatus Saccharimonadota; species Candidatus Saccharibacteria bacterium oral taxon 488. The sequence continues at coordinate 707,514 of CP047920.1, forward strand.
TATCGTTTAGGGCAGCTCCCATCATTTGCGATAACTTAGAGGTAGATCGATTATGGAGCGCCTCACTATTCATTATAGTAATTTTATGGTGATTCAGATATAGCGCTAAGGCATAAACAATATCACCATACATCATACAGCTAAACCAATTAACCAGCATGACTGCTGCGCATTCTCTTAGGGCGATATTCGTCCTAGTATCAATCACCTCGATTTCCCAAGTTGATATATCAAACAGGATATCGTCAAAACTAATATACCGAACCTCATATTGATTTCCATCAACATACGGTCGAAGCGAATTGGCAATTTGCCAAGCTGTCTCCTTACCATTTGGATGGGTGCTGAGGCCAATAATTGCAATAACCTTCATATCAACACTCTACACCGCAAGCGCCATCATCATCAACTCTTGCTGCTCGGGGTTAGTCGGATCATACTTACCAGCAAAGAGATGAGCAACCCCCTCGATATCTCTTGCAGCATACAAACTCTCTAGATGCCGCATCGCCAAAACGCGCCCCTCGAGATAAGCAAGGTCCTTGTTAAAGGTTAACGGCGCTACACCAGGCTGGCTATCCGCTAAATCAGGTTGCGTACCACGGAAGATCCGCACGCAGGCGCCATACGCCGTCCGCTTCTCTTTATTTATCATTTCCCGGGTCACTTCTTCATCATTCTTTAGCCTCCCAAGCAGACGATATCGCCATGCTGTCTCGAACACCGTGCGAAAATCTGCACCCTGCTCCGCCAGCGAGATATTGATATAGTGGCCAAGCTTTGCAGCTGTCCATTTCGGCACAGTATCACCGATCATTTCCTCAACCGTCGTCGCCAGCCCCTCTTCAAAGGTCAGGTAATCTGGTCGTGGAGTATCAGTGAACAAACCCATCCCGAGGACTGGTAGCTTCGTCTTCAGTCCATTGACTGAACGCTGCCCATGCACTCCAAATTCGTGCAGTACCTTACGAAACAGCTCATCACTCGTCTTGATCGGCGCTCGCTTCCCGCCAACCACTACTGCCATCTCTGGAGATTCCCAAGATAGTGCGGTCTTGCCTTCTACTAGCTTCACTGTTACGCCGCTCGTATGATCAGGATCCCGTAGCTTGATCACCGCTTGAAACACTTCGACGATATCATCTGGGCCACATCTATAATCTTTACCATATTCTTCAACTTTCTGATCCCAGGACTCCTGCACCAAGGCCTGAATATCAGCATTTTGCTCAATAATTTGCTCACCCGCCCACTCCAGTGCTCGATTATCCTTAAAGCGAGGAAGTCGTGCGTCGCCATCTTCAGCACGGAGCATTGCCGGTATCTCTTGACTCTGCCAGGTAAAGCCATGCACTAGCTCATCGTACAGAACCTGGGCAGTCGGGTGATATGTTTTGCTATCTAGTATATTCCATAGCTCATTAAGTGCCGCGTCACGAATCTCTGGCTGCGGCTGGCCATACAGTTCATGACCGAGTTGCCGAACCTGCTCCTGCACTTCATCCAGCTCTTCCAGACTAGCCCCTTCATCGTGCAGAAACTCTAGCCGACCAAGCAATTTCACATACTCCATCTCTGCCATACGAAACCCAAGAGACGAATCAATCGCCCCACGAAATACCGAGTCAGGTTCACGATTAGCCGCCTCTTCACGAGCTTGGCCAAGCGCTATAATACCCCGATCTAGTGCCGACATATCGCGAAAGCGCGAATGTTCAAGTCGGGGGTTACGAAACTCGCCAGCGATAAAGTCCTCTCGCTGGTCAAGCGCATTATTAACAAGTTCTGTATACGACTGAAACCCGGCTTCAGGAAGATTTTTAGGATTAATAATCTTTTCAATCGTTCGCGGTCGGCGCGGTGCTGTTTCGAGCGCTATACTCATTTTTTTATGATAGCATATTTATGCAAAAAAGCAAGTACGTATTACGAGAATAGGCCTCGTTTACTCATATCATCAAACTACTCCAGCAATCGCCCCTACGTTTTGATTAGCTTAGTCGTCATACAACAAACGTCGACGACGTTGTAATAACACTCTTAAGTTATTTCTGTCTACCCCCTTGTCTTCTCGCTACCACAACCACCACTGCCGTGATAATCGATAGTCCGGCCAAAATAGCCAGCGCATAAGCATAGCCTGACAGCAGATAAATTAAAGCCAACGTCACGCCGACAGCACCCCACATACTGATAAGCCGCTTGCCAAGTGCTAAGCCGATGATAACCATCAGCGAATGCTCGGCCAGGAACAATATTTCCATGGCATTATCACCCGCTAGCGCCAGGACAAGGGTCGATAAGCTGAACACAGCGAGCGCCAGCACCAAATGCGCAATGGTGTATATATGAGCATACCCCAGCCAGCGCCACGACATCACCGCCCCTGAAAGAATTGCCGCTGAACACAGGTATGGCACCACTATGCCGTGAACAGGCGCAATTAACATATGAATAGCAAATAAAATACCGCACAGCACCAAAAGGGAGCCCGAGTCGAAATATAGAATATTCTTCTTCGGCACTCCCTCGGCTATTAGGGCGCTGCCATTGACCGCCCACGTTAGTGTTACTAGCAGTACCGCCTCCGTCGCGACACTGGCCGGCATAGCCATCAGCAGTAAAGTCATCGACCAACCGATAGCGCTCCAAAATGACGCATAATACCAATAAACTGATAATTTCTTGATTCGCGCAGTTACGGCGGCGCCATAAAATACCGCAAAGATAATCAGCGAAACGATCGGCATAAACTCAAGCTTAACGCCGAGCCATTGTGCAGTTAAGTAGAATAATAACACCAAACTTGGATGCGCCAATATCGCCATCGGCCGCCAATCCCGCTTGGCATACACTGCCATGTAAAGTGCCGCGACAGCCGCCAGCCAGCCCAAGATTTTGAACGGCAATTCGTATGCCGTCGACAGATTTATCATCGGTAATATCACCGCTGGTACCGTAGCGGCCAGCAGAGTCATATCGCTAGTGATTGACGCTCGCTTATTCATCGCCAACGACCAATACACTACTCCAAAGCCAACAAGCACCACCCAAGCAGTGATAGTAAAATTGTCGCTTAGCGGCACATCCAACCAATGTAAGAACAGCAGCACCAAAGCAATCGTCGCCAAGTATGCTCCGCCCAGATAACCATCTTCACGCCGCCGATAAAACGCATAGTACAGCAGTGCTACTAACGGCAGCCAAACCGCCGGATGAATAGACGAAAAGATGATTAAGATAGCCGCGCCAATAGCAGAATATAACAACAATTCGCGGCACTTAACCGCCGCCTCTTTGCGGTAATTGTACAGCCACTCTACTAATAACAGCAACGACAAGCCGTTCAACCACGCCATCAAAATAGCAAGATTTTCGCCAGCCATCTTGAAATACAAAGCTATCAGCAGCGCCATCAAAAGCAGAGAAGCATGAATACCAATCACTAAGCCATAAACCTTCTCACGCCACGCAGCGATACCCATGATGATAGTGGCAACCGCCACCGAATCTGACAGATACAGCATACCTTCTCCCGCTGGATAAGCATTCAAAAAAGCTAAGGCTATAAACACCGTTATTAACCACCAAGCGGCCGCCGTGCCGTATACTAGTATTGCTTGACTTTTAGTAATATTTGGACGTTTCAAAACTAATAATCGGCAGATAACCGGCAGGAAAGCCATAAACATAAAGATAGAGTAATGTATATGCAAGGCTGTTATGGGGTCGAGGCTAAATAGCCTGACGCCAGCCGGTACTAACAAAATTCCAGACATTACTACCATACCGCCAAAACGGGCGCGGCGCAGCAATGCAAGCGCCATAAAACTTACTGCCGATATCATACTCAGCAGGATAAATATGATCATATCTCTTAGCGGGCTTTCGACGCCAGCTATAGTCGATACAGCAGCCAGCGACGCAACGAAACTAATCCACAGTACTATTTCGTGCTGCTTATCGGGCTGCTTTTGGACATGCATCGAGCCGATAGACCAAACCATATTACCAAGCGCCGCTACCCCCAGCGCTATACCTGTGACCAGACCATCATTATTTGACAGATACATAGTAAAACTAGCAGTCGCCGCCATCAGCAGCACGCGCGTCGTCGTTAGTTCATACGTGCGCATCTTTTTTGATTTCTCGACTAGGGCAACAGTAAAATAATATATAACGCTGATGAGCAGCAGCATGCTGACGTCAAGCGTGCCCATATGCACCGACGAACCGATAGCGAGAAGCAAAGTGGACGGGACGATAAATGGATTAACCAGCGTCAACGGCTCGGTGAATTGGCGTGGAAAATGATTAGAAAAATACGCAGCCAAGGTCATCAGGCATCCGAACAATAGCACCACAGCATAATACCACACCAACTGAGCATGCATAACAGCCGGCAAGCTGGTGGTCATCGTGAACATCGACAGCAGCGAAATATAGGCGAGCGGCTGGCTATTGAGCCTGACCGTAGCATCAACGCATAGGAAAGTACCAATGAATGAGGTGGCAAGCCAGCACAGCGCCGGATCAATCCCCAAGAGTAAATGCATACTCCAGCCGCCAATCGGCACAGCAGCCAGCGCCGTACCAATAAACGCCGTTGAGGCCGGCTTTAAAATTGGCAATCTAGCGTACAACACCTGGCCAATGGCATAATAGACAAAAATAAACAGCCAGACCAAACTAAACCTGAGCTGCGCCGAAAGTTCAATCGTTTGTGCCAATAATAATATACCGGCGGTCAGCAATAATGACGCAGTATAGAGCGCCACGTTGATGGTGGTTTGACGATTTTTCTCTTTTTCTTTATTACTGACCGGGGATAGCCACTGGATAGTCTGCGTCTTTTCGTCGGGAATATTTGTATTTTCTTCAATTGGCACGGCATCAGTAGCTGATGAATCGCTCGGCTCTTCCCCTTCGTCGCTAGTTAAGGTAGGGTCAGTAGACTGCGAAACTGCAGCCTGATTTTCGGTAATAAGCTTGGCTTGACCGTCGTTATCTTCAATTTTTGCACGGCCATTCTGCGCATCGCGCACGCCGTCCCAATAACCGCGTTGATAATCATCGGATTGACGGGGCAGCCGATTATTGCCTCTCTGCGCTACCTTAATTATCACGATGACAATTACTAACAGAAAAATCAATTCCATGCTTAACTCCCCTCATGCTAATTTTAGTATAGCACGAGAGGGATTTTCATGGAGAAATTTTACTACGAAAACAACCCCCGCTTCCGTGCGCCATCAAACTGTTCCAGTAGTTCCCGCTGCTTCCTGCTCAGTTTGGTTGGCGTATCGACAATGACGCCGACAATGTGCGGGCCGCGTTCATCATTTCTCAGATGTGGCACGCCGTGGCCTGATAACTTGAAATCAGTCCCCGACTGGGTGCCGGCTGGGATTTTCATCCGCACCGTACCGTCCACGGTCTCGACATCAATTTCCGTTCCCAGCGCCGCATCAACCATCGAGATATGCTCTTCTGAAAGGATGATATCGCCCTCACGCGTGAACTTCTTATGGGCTTTGACGCGAATGTGAACGTATAGATCGCCGCGCGCGCCGCCTTGAACGGCTTCGCCGCGCTCACGCAGGCGAATCGTCGCGCCATCATCAATACCAGCTGGGATCTTGACGGTGATCTCCTGGCGCTGGCGAGTCGTACCTTTACCGCCACAGACTGAACAGTTTTGCTCTGGGATCTTGCCGCGGCCGTGACAGGTTGGACAGGTGACTGCTTGCTGAATTTGTCCAAAAATCGAGTTCATCACGCGAGTCTGTTGACCAGAGCCCTTGCAGTCCTCACAGGTTTTTAAGCTATGGCCCGGTTCGACGCCATCGCCATGACAATACTCACACTCAGCGTCTAAGGTTATGCTCAAGTTCTTTTCTGCACCAAACACCGCCTCTTCAAAACTCAGAGTTACATTAGTTTCAACATCACGACCGCGTCGCGCACCACCCCGTGAACCAGCCGCGCCGCCACCGAAGAATTGGCTGAAAATGTCGCCGAACATGCCGCCATCGCCACCAAAGTCAAACTGTACATTTTGCCCACCAAAACCACCAAATCCTTCAAACGGATTACCGCCAAAGCCACCACCTGCTGCGCCGCCGACACCCGCATGGCCAAACTGGTCGTAGCGCTGGCGCTTTTGCTTGTCTTTTAGGACTTCATATGCCTCGTTAACCTCTTTGAATTTAGCTTCATCGCCGCCCTCTTTGTCGGGGTGGTACTTCACCGCTGCTTTACGAAAAGCCTTCTTAATCTCATCCTCAGAAGCGGTTTTCGACACACCTAACACTTCATAATAATCGCGCTTACTCATATGCGTTTATTATACGCTTTTAGCACTCGACATGCAAGAGTGCTAGCCTCGCCCGTGGTATACTTAAAATATAGGAGGTGTTATGAAACAGACAGCAATTATCAATTCAGAAATCAAGGCCCGGTGCGCGGATCAAGAGTCGGTGCGCCAATATCTACGTGAGCACGGCGCGGACTTTAAGGGGACTGACCATCAAATTGACACATATTTTGATGTGCCCAAAGGGCGCCTGAAGCTACGTCAAGGACCGATCGAAAATAACCTTATCTTTTATCAGCGGGCCGATACCGATGGGCCGAAACAATCGACTATCAACCTATCGCCAGTTGCGCCGGACTCGACCATCGGCGAGGTGCTAACAGCAGCGCTTGGTGTACGCGTGGTTGTCGATAAGCAGCGCGAGATTTACTTCATCGACAATGTCAAGTTTCATATCGACACCGTTAAGGGCCTCGGGAATTTTGTCGAAATTGAAGCCATTGATACCGACGGCAAACGAAACGCCGAGCAGCTGGAGGAGCAATGTTCACACTACATGCGTGAACTTGGTATCAAGGATATGGATTTAGTGGTTGGCTCGTATAGTGATTTGTTAGAGGGTGCGGCTCTTTCACATTAGCACAATTGACTAGCGGCGGCGTAAGCCTGTTGAGCCCATGAGAATATAAAACTACCCCCGATATAAAGGGGGTAGTTTATGTTATGAGCTGACGCCGAGACTACTTCTCGTCAACCACCTCGCCTTCGACCGGCTCGTCCTTGTCAGACTTTTTATCGTCCGTAGATTCATCAGCTTTGTTGTCTTCAGCGGCTTGCTGGTACATCTTGGCGCCGATTGGCATGATGGCATCCTGCAAGGCTTTGGCTGCTGCCTCCAGCTCATCTTTGTCGTCAGCGTCTTTGTGCTTTTCCGCTTCCTTGACCGCCTCGTCAATCGCCTTTTTGTCGTCGTCAGAAATCTTATCTTTGAACTCATCCGGCATTTTCTTTGCCTGGTAGATGGCGTTTTCTAGCTGGTTTTTGGCGTCAACGGTTTCGCGCTTTTTCTTGTCCTCGTCAGCGTGCAGTTCGGCTTCTTTCTGCGCTTTTTCGATGTCTTCTTTGCTCATGTTGCCAGAGTTTTGGATGGTAATTGATTGTTCTTTGCCAGTACCTTTGTCCTTGGCAGTAACATTGAGGATACCATTCGCGTCGATATTAAACGTCACTTCAATCTGCGGCACGCCGCGCGGTGCTGGCGCGATACCGTCAAGCACAAAGCGCCCCAAGCTCTTGTTATCATTGGCAAATTCGCGCTCACCCTGCAAGACGTGAATCTCCACTTGCGGCTGGTTATCGGCAGCCGTCGAGAACACTTCGCTCTTGTTAGTCGGCACAGTGGTGTTGCGCTCGATCAGCTTGGTTGATACGCCGCCCATCGTCTCGATACCAAGAGACAAAGGCGTTACGTCCAGCAGTAACACATCCTTGACATCGCCAGCCAACACGCCACCCTGAATGGCGGCACCAACAGCCACCACTTCGTCTGGGTTAACACCCTGCATTGGGTCTTTGCCGAACAATTTCTTCACCCGCTCAACCACTGCTGGCATACGAGTCATACCGCCAACCATCACCACGTTTTGGATGTCTGATTTAGAGAGTTTGGCGTCTTTGAGTGCTTTTTCAACTGGGCCGTCGAGGCGCGCTAACAGATCTTTCACCAAATCTTCCAGCTTGGCCCGCGTTAGGCTCAGCTCAAAGTGCTTTGGCCCGTCAGCATCAGCGGTAATGAATGGAATGTTAACTTCGTATTCAGTAACCGTTGATAGCTCCTTCTTAGCCTTTTCAGCTTCATCCTTCAGGCGCTGCATGGCAGCGTTGTCTTTGCGTAGGTCGATGCCTTCTTTAGATTTGAAGTCATCCAGGAAGTAGTTAACGATGACGTTATCAAAGTCCTCGCCGCCCAGGTGAGTATCGCCATTGGTAGCTTTCACCTCAAACACACCGTCGCCGAGTTCCAAAATAGAAACGTCGAAGGTGCCGCCACCGAGGTCAAACACCACGATGGTTTCATCATTTTTACCTTTCTCTAGGCCGTACGCCAAAGCTGCCGCCGTTGGCTCATTAATGATACGCTTGACTTCCAGGCCAGCAATTTTACCAGCATCCTTGGTCGCCTGGCGCTGCGAATCGTCGAAGTAGGCCGGCACAGTGATGACCGCTTCGGTGACTTTTTCACCCAGGAACGCCTCGGCATCAGCTTTGATTTTACTGAGGATCATGGCTGAAACTTCTTCTGGCGTGTATTCCTTGTCGCCCATTTCCACGGCCACACCCGCACCTTTCTTGACGATCTTAAACGGCATGAGGCCACGGTCTTTTTGGACTTCTTTGTCATCAAACTTACGGCCAATAAAGCGCTTGACACCATAAATTGTGTTCTTTGGATTAGTCACACGCTGACGCTGCGCTACTTGCCCAACCAAGCGTTCACCCTTTTTATTAATCGCCACCACTGATGGCGTCGTACGATTACCCTCAGCGTTAGCGATAACTTCTGGCTTGCCCGCCAGCATATATGCAAAGGCACTGTTGGTTGTACCGAGGTCAATTCCGATGATTTTACCCATATGATTCCCCTTTCTTGTTTTGATCACATCTGGTTTTTCTTATATTCATTTTAGCACTCTTTATTCACGAGTGCCAACTATTTCAGTATAAATAATTAGCACTCCCGTGTCAAGAGTGCTAATTCAGGTTTTTACTAGTTGCTAATTATTCCGCCGGTGCGGCAGCGTTTGGTCCGGTTTCCGCCTGTTCCGGCGCTGACGATTGGCGCGTCACCTTAACCATCGCGTCGCGAATAACCGCACCGTCCAATATATAGCCAGCTCGCAGTTCCTCGGCGATCACTTCTTTGTCGCCCTCTGCTTCTTCGTCAAATTGAACGGCTTGGTGCAGCTCAGGGTTAAATAATGTGCCGGGGTTAGCGTTAATTTTCTCGAGACCGATTTCCTTGAGTTGCTTGTCGAGTTGTTTACCCAGGCCAGTCACGCCTTTCGCCCACGCGTTATCCTGCAATTCCTCTGGTACGTTAACAATCGCCCGCTCAATCGTATCGATCACTGGCAATAGTTTCATCACCGACTTCGCCTGACCCATTTGGTGCGCTGACTGTTTTTCTGTCTCCACACGCTTGCGATAATTCTCAAAATCCGCCCGCGTCCGCTGCAAATCCAGCGTCAACTCGCCCAATTGCTGCTCCAAATCTTCAGTTTTCTTGGTCTTATTTTTCGTCATTTTTTCCTCCTTCTAAACGGCCAAAACGGCTCGTCGCCATATGTGCAGGGAAAGAACGCGATCATAGCCATGAAAATAATAATCAAAATAATCACCACTAGCCACGTTGGCAAGCCGCTCAGTAGTCCACCAATCCACTCAGCCATTACAATACCTCCTCTAACATCGCACCGGTTCGCCTAACCAGCTCCATCGTTCGGCGGTAATTTTGCCGAGTCGGACCAATCACGCCGATGTAACTATTATTACTAAACTTTGAACAAAACCTACTAATAATCAACGTTGCTCCAGAACTTTTACCAATCGGATTTTCGCTGCCGATAAACACATTGAGCGGCTGGTTCGGCGCTGCTTCACGTAGCCACGGCTCAATATTATCAATCAGTCTGGCAATCGCTTGCACGTGATCGCCCTCGACAAACTCCGGCTGGCTAAACAACTGCGTCATGCCATTCATATATAGATGTTCGCCAAACGAGGCAAAGCCAAAATTGCCTGTCAACTCCACTAAACTATCAACCGCACTACGAATCGCCCGGTCAGACTTATCAACGTGCGAGTTAACATGCGCTTCGATCGCTCTCGCACTGCGATCGATGCCACTCGGCAGCTCCGTCATCTGAGCATCGGTGATGCCATTGACGTACAACCGGTAGCCCTTATCCGTAGGAATTCGACCGGCGCTGGTGTGTGGCGCCTCAATAAAACCCATCTCCTCGAGTTTGGCCATTTCGCTGCGAATCGTGGCGCTGGACACACCAAACAACTTGGCTAGCGTCACGCTGCCAACTGGCGCCGCAATTTCGGCATACTGCTCAATGATGGCAGCTAAAATCGCCTGTTGACGTTCGGTCATACTCTTATTATATCGCACATTTAGCACTCTTGCAAGGCGAGTGCTAACACGACCTTGCCGCGCGCCTGGCCTGGCTACGCGCCCGCGTAAATCGCCTGGCAGCGTCTGACGAAAACATTAGCACCGCTACGATATTCAGCCCAATGAACAGCAGCGTACTGGCTGTCGACCAGGTTATCTTGCCGATGGTCAACGTGAATGAATTAGCGATAACTGCCAGCCCAGATATCATCATCAACACCAGCCGCAATCGATTGCTACCGCTAAATGTCCGATTCACCAGCACGATGGTAATAATCACCCACACTGCGCCGAGGACAATTGATGAACCGATCAGCCAATTAGCAATCACCGCCGCGTCATTCACCTGACCATCCACCATCAGTTCAGCCACCGTCTGGCTATGAAATTGGTCAATCGCAAGTAATTCAACAACGGTATTGATGATACTGACCGCCAGCGCCGCAAACATTGCCACCACGCCAAACGCGATCTGTGGCGGCCGCCGACTCCAAAATTGTTGTATCAATGTGTCGTGTGCTACTGGCATCACCTCGTGCGAAGTAGCATCGAGAATCACCTCGTCGCGCTCCTCTATCAAGGACTGGTTGGCGCGCACTCGCCCGACCTCAAGCACTGGCAGATCGCCATCGGTCTGAATGGTGTCGCCGCCACCGTTACGCGAATGATACCCGGTGGAAAAATCTTTCAGAGTAGTCACTTCAATTGAGGCTCGCGCCTTGAGCGCTGACTGGACGATATAATCCCGCTCGATGTCAGTATTCTCATCAATCTTATGAGTGATTTGCAAGGTGAACAGACTAAAACCGACACTTCTGTCGTACGTGCCCGCCGCCAACCAGTCCACTCGGTGACCACCCGGCAGCAGCCAGCCTTGTGGACAACGCCAGAAACGCACGTGATGGCGCTTGCCGGGATTGCCGTCAACTTCCTGCTGGTAGGTAAAGTCCTGCCGCCGACCAAATAAAAACAGTGATGATACCGGCGCCTGCGGATAGCTACGCCGCGTCAATATTGCCACCATCATCCGCCACGACGAACGCACCGTGATCTCTTCTGCCAAGGTCCAGCCAGCCGCGGTCATCGCTTGATGGACCTGTGCCTCCGAGCCGCGCAAGACTAGATTAACTGGATCACCGAGCAGTCCGTCCGCCGTCCGTGTCCGCCCGATGAAATAATTTGGTACGTACAAACTACTCAGGATACGATGCAGCCGCGGCAGTGCCAAGTAGGCCGTAATCAGCCACACCACCACAAACAGCCCGACCATCCACCAGCCGCCCGAATGCCAGCCCTCACGCCACACGAGCCATGCCAGCCAGAACGACGCCGCACTGGCTAATAAGAAAAAGATCTGGTCAAGCAACCCCGACAACGACCAAAACGGTCGCCTGAGCGAAAATGACGACTTCTTCGTCGCCATCTAGACCGTGTCCTCACCCATCAAATAATCAAGGAGATCCCGCGCTATCAACCGTGCCTCGTCATCACGCCGATTAAACACGTCACCGCGCTCAATAATTTCGCCGCAAACCCGCACCGCCCGGGTCAAATCATCATTGATAATCACGTGATAATATGGCACTTCCAGCGCATGACTGAGCTCGGCGATGGCCGACTGGCGGCGTTTCGGCCAGGCCGCTTGAAACTCTGCTTCCGTCGCGTACCGCTGCTTCAATCGCTCCAGCCATGTCGGATAATCCGGCGGCACGATAAAGATAGCGATACAGCCCGGCGCTAATTGCTCATACTCAGCCACGCCTTGTACGTCAATGTCGGTAATCGCCGTCTGGTGATGGTCGTGCGCCAGCTGTAGCTCGGCTGTCGAGGTGCCATACACCTTGCCGTGGACAAACTTGGCCTCAATGAACTGATGATTTCTGAGCATGGTCAGCGCTGTCGCTTGGTTAATAAAATGATAATCAACACCGTCGCGCTCTGGCTGACCGTTATTTGCCCGCGGCTCCCGTGTAGTGTGTGACACGATATCACGAAATGACGGCGATCGCAACAACCGCCTTTTAATCGTATCCTTGCCTGCGCCGGAAATACCGGTCAGTAGCGCAATTTTGGTATCTCGTACTAGCGCGATGGCCGCTTCGGTCGGCTGGTACTCCCTAATGACACGTTCAAGATCTGACATATGAGTATTATACCAGATTATTGACTAAGCTTCCGGGAGCAGCTGCGACTTACTATCTATGTACCATGTCCATCGCCCGAATGTGCGGCGGGCGGTGCGTTAGCTGAGGGCGGCGAGACGGCACAGCGATGTGAGCACGGGAATGAGCGGTGGCTTGCGGGTGGGTCAGCTCCTTTGGCTGCGGCGGTAATTTTGGCTGGGTTGGCAGCTGGTGTGGCTGGGATAGTGGGCGCTTGACAGTCGGTTGCGTATCAGCATGCGGCGTACTGGCACGAGGACTAGTATGCGGGCAGCAAGTGGTTGGTTTGGACGCCGCTTGGGGCGCTGTAACTGATGGTTGGTTTGGACGCCGAGATGACGCAGCGGCTACGGGATTAAGCGGACGAGTCGGGCTCGAAGGCTGAGATGAAAGCGGTGGCTTCGTCAGCGGCGGGTGCGGCGGATGTGATGAGAGCGGCTTGACTGGCTGAGCCTTGACGGAAGAAAGTTTGTTGAGCGGGCGCTTGGCCGGGGCCGGCGCCGAAGCAGTGGGCTTGATCAGTGAAGCGCGTGATGGTGAGAGGGCGTGCTTCGGCGGCTGGGGCTTGACGGACGGCTTGGTAAATGATGAGTTTCGCGAGCGCTGGACGTCACGCGGCGGCATAATGTCATGAAAGACTGCTGGTTTTTTAGGGTGAGGTTTAGCCGGTGGATTGAGAGCGGGAGTCTTTTGAGGAGCGGCAGAACGCGAGCGAGGTAACTGAGTAGCGGGTTGCGGCGACACGACGCGAGATGCAGCCGAAGGACGAGCCGGCTGCGCGGCTACAGTTTGCCGTTGAATACTATGACGCCGAGCCGGAGCGGAGTGAGGAGAACGTGGCGCGGGTGATGTGGGAGATGCGGCGGGTACTGAAGTAGCCACCGGGCGCTGACGCAACACTGATGCTTCCGCGTCAACATCTGATACCTCGCCCTTACGACGGTTGCCGAGCCGAGCTTTTTTGAATAGCTTCATCAACTTCATCAGCGCCACCCCATCCCTTGGGAGATGTCGATACCGAAAATGATTACGGTCAGCTGGTCGATATGACTCTCCTTCCTCTGATTGATTCTGTCACCATTATACTGGTTATGCTTAGTGATTTCAAGCAGCGCACCGCCGAGCCGCTAGAGCAGCTCATCCAGTACCGATTGCCAATCAGGAAACTGCGGAGTACCGAAATGAATGTGCCAGCCAACAAACTCAGCAGCACCCCTGGCCGTCCGATCATCAATCAAAAATCGCCGCGACTCAGCTGTTTGACTGACGAAAATATAACCTTACGATAGAAAATATTTTCCTGGCCATCGCCGCCAAAATACTTCTTCACCCACGCCAGTTTATCGCCTAGCGCCGTCGGATTTTCCCATGGCGATGACGACAGGATGTATAGATCATACTTTTCCTTCAGCTTATCAACCGCCTCAAGGGCGCCCGGCATCGGATTCATCAATGCAAAAACACCCGGAATATTGTCATATTCACCCGCAAACTTCTCAAGCATCTCGGGCGGAACCTTCGTCAAAGCCGACGTGAAATCCACCAGCACGCCGTCCATATCAAGATAGATAATTGGTTTCTTCATGATCAATCCCTCCTTAACATCACGGTAAATGCTTCTGACGGAATTTCAACATTACCAAATTTCTTCATGCGCTTTTTACCCTTGGCCTGTTTAGCGAGGAGTTTTTTACGGCGCGACACGTCACCACCATAGAGCTTGGCGGTGACATCTTTACGGTAAGCGCCGATGTTTTCGCGAGCGATGAATTTGCCACCAATCGCCGCCTGCAGTGCCACTTCAAAGCTCTGGCGCGGCACGACATCTTTCAGCTTCTTAACGATCTCGCGGCCCAAGCCTGGCGCCTCCGAACGATGACACATAACGCTGAGCGCATCGACCATCTCGCCCGCCACATAAAAATCCACCCGTACCAAATCCTCCGGCTGATAACCCGCCAGTTCATAATTAAACGAGCCATAGCCGCTAGTTACCGACTTCAATTGATCATAAAAATCCGTCAGCAGATTTGCCAGCGGCGCCGTAAAGGAAATCAGCGCCCGCTCGTCGATGTAGCTGAGGTTTTTCTGCCGGCCGCGCTTGGCGACAATCAGCTGAATCACCGCACCGATGTAGTCCTGCGGCACCACAATTTCACCGTCAATCCACGGCTCGCGAACCTCGGTGATTTGTGCTGGGTCGGGCAGTTCACTGGCTGACTTGATGTCCAACTCCTCGCCGTTAGTCAGGCTGACTTGATAATCAGTACTCGGATTGGTGACAATGAGATCCAGATTATACTCGCGCTCCAGCCGCTCACGAATAATGTCCATGTGTAGCAAGCCGAGAAAGCCAATTCGCACACCATAACCCAGCACTGGCGAATTTTCCGGCTCAAACTGCAGCGCTGAATCGCTGAGGCTCAGCTTTTCGATAGCCTCTTTCAGATCATTGTAATCTTCGTTGGACACCGGGAAAAACCCCGCGTAGACGAAGGGTTTGACTTCTTTGTAGCCAGGGAGAGGCTGGACGGTAATATGAGACATTTACTTGGATAATTATACCATCAATTGCTAGATGATATAATGCCGCCGCTCGCTCGCTTCTTATGCAAGCGAACTGAGACCAAAATAATCTTGAATAAACTCTTGGGAATACTCATCTAAGTCGGTCAGTCGACCATACAATTTAACACCATGACACAGCCCTCTATCGGACGGCACCGCATAAGCATTTGGTCGCGCATATGCAACGACTAGTGCTGAGTGAGGCGTTTTGCTGGTAAACCGTTCGCCAATAGCCTGCTGAATGGCGGAACAATCTTCTGGTTGAGTCTGCAAAGGGCTTGCACCAGCAGCAATGTCACGTGCTACATTGTGCGCATATAAATGAAAATCTGCGAAATGAACACCATCAGCACCAAACTGAAAGGTGCGATTACCCCGTGAAAGCTCCAGCGCCAATCGCGCCAAACTCAAGCCACGCCAATACTTATAACTCTCTCTCTGAATCTGGGACTACATCATAGACAACAGACTCTCCAATATCATTCCTCAAGCGATTAAAATTCAGTTGACTCATGGCTTGCATTTTATCATAATATTATTTATTTGTCAATCATAGCTATCGGTGGTTCGGTAGCCTATTTGATAGTAAGTGCTTCGCCATTTGTCAAGCTTACTGAGCAATCAGCACTGAGCTGGACAGCGATTGATTCTGACATAACTCAGCAATCTCATCTAGCAGCCTGGCGACTTTTCTCAAGCATCTCAGCAATCTTCGCTTGTTGCTTGGGGCTGTAGAAATAGCCTAACGCTTTACTCATACCACCGCCTTTCCCCTTAGCACGGTATCGTGACGGCTGTCCAAAATTGGGGTCGTTCCTTATTAAACTATCAACTACCCTATCAAATCGAGGGGCGCTACAATGTAACTCACGCATGATCTCTTTTTTTACTCGATACCCTTCAGGAGCCGACTTCGTATAGCCTTCACTTCTGAGATACTTACCTATCTTATCAACTTGCTCCGGTGACAAGCCTTCACGAATTCTCACCTGACCACTTTCAGCGTGAAATCTATAGATTTCACGCTGTAGGTTCAGTGAATCTATGGCATCTCTCACCAATTTCAAACTCACCCCAAGGCGCTTTGTTGCCGTACTTATCATGACATATCCCTCTGGTGATGGAGGTGCAAATAACCCATTCTCCTGTGCTTTTCTCATAATCATTGCCTGCTGCTCCGGACTATAGAACTCGTAGACTCGAAAGTAACCATCAGATAGCGCACTGACTTCTTTAAGCTCTACTACTATCCTCGCCATGGTCACATCTCCCACACGTAGCTTCTTAGCAAGGGCGGGGGAAAGCCAAGGATCATACGCTTAGTAGTGACACATACACTTATATCATATCCCCATTGGTGAACGGAAGTAGAACGTCCAAAACGTCACGTCTGGAGTCCCAATCTGTACCCGAACACATTTTAACACCGCCGTGTACCGGTTCATCTTTGTCCTGGCTATCTTACACCGGCCCCGTGACCTGTATATTCTGCTATAGTTTGCTGGATTTGCGTGTGTCGTACTTGGCTTCACCATTGTTATCCAAAAGACAGCACAGCAGCCATCACGATACCTACCATAAATAATCCTGCCTTTTTCATATACCTTCTTTCTAATATTATACGACAGCACCGACTACACAAAACATAAGCTATTATTGTCAAGCAAGGCTTAGTTGGCCGCAAGCTTTAAAACTCTCTTTTCAGCGATCAGGCCACGCCATAGCTTACATTGGTTCACTGACAAATTACTTATGAGAGCGCCAGCTCGCCAATACGCTTCCAAAACTGACGCAGAGCCTTGACGTCTACGCCTTCAACATCGTGGCTTGAAAGCACATCATGCCACGTACTCATCACAGCTCCATTATCTAGTAGACGGTACTTACTGAGCACCAAACCATGCGGCAGCCATGCCATGCTTATAACATCATCGTCGGCACATGGATTTTCCAATATATCACGAGAGCAATCATATGTATCAACAATATTTCCTGGATCAATTGCTCCATAGTGCTTCCACTCTCCATAGCACAAATCAAAACCTAGTGGCAGAAGAGCCATTTCCACGCCCTCTTCCACCTCATCTCTAGATGTCCGCATCTTCTCTACAAATAAATCCAGCGCTTGACGAGCAAGGATATCGAGCCAATCCGCCCCAAACATCATCGAGTCGAAATACGCGTCAATTTTTCTACAATCTTCTTTACTGAGGTTATTCGGGTCGGTTTTGGCAGTATGCACCGTATCGTTTAAGTCATGAGGCGTGACGAGCATGGTGTCTATTATTTTTAGCTGTGGATCTATAGATAACATTTTTGCGCCATAGTGATAGGCATTTCTCAGATAAAGGCTCGAAAATACGAACTGGTCAAGACCAAAATGGCGATCAAGCCCGTATGTATTAGTTCTACAGCCTGATAACCGACTACTTGGCAGTATCCCCCTCTCCATGAATCGCCCAGGGAAATCACCTGAGTCAGTATAGTGAAAAAGTGGCAATTGCTCAAGACACGCTCGTATCTCCTGAACAGCTAGCTGCTGGCCCCCTGATAAATCTCTCTGACTCTCCGGATGATTATGAAAATTATCGCGCAATCGACCAGCATCAACATATTGCGCCATTCTTTCTGGCAGAACAAGCGCCTCGCTAGATGACACGCCGCCAATCCTTCTGGATCTTAAAACTGAGAAAGCTCATACAAAAACCTGCCAGCATCATAGTAAATCAAATTATAGCATAGCGCTTACTTTTTGTCAAATAAACTACCTGCTAGTCAAGTCAGCTGGTACGGAAGACTTATCCCGCTGGCACACTCTCTTGATCGTGTACTTCTCGAAATATGCTTCCACCACGTTGACCAAACTTTATCCCAGCCCTTTTCGCGACACGTATCCGCGGGGTGCTTTTGCAATTCAGTTAGGCCAATTGTTTGTGGATTCATGGTTTACTCCTCGGTTATAAAAGCTACATCACTTCTACAGTACTGCATCCAGCAAATCCTTCAACTCCTTGCCGTCAAAACAAAAGTAAGCTGCGCCTTGATACGCGCCGCTATCATTAACTGATTTTTATCCTCAAATATTTTTCGTACCAGCAGCGACAAAAATCACCCCTGCTCACCATGTTCAACTTCACGCTCGCCAACATTTTTTGCTCCGATTGTTTTATCTTTGAGAAAGACAATCTCGTCATCATACTTACGCTTAGTACTATCGAGCTGCTCCATGCGCCATAATCATAGTTTATTCTACTATCTTAGGCGCCTGATCTACTGCGCCTTCGGCAAAAAACCGCGCGCCACGAGCGCCTGCCAAGCCGTGTCTGCCGAGAGAGATGACGGCTGAGGCGTTGAAAATCCCTTAGCAGGATAGGTCCTTATCCGCTCGTAATCACCCAGCATCAACGTCAGCATCATGGCAGCACTGCCATAGGTTACCTCGTATAAGCGATAATATGCCTCTAATGTTGTCGGCTGACTCGTTACATACAGTCGCGGCCGTGGGTGCGGCCACTGAGCCTCGGCAGTTGCCAAAAATCGACGCGTCATATATGGTTTATGAACCAAGATAATGTCCTTACTCTGAATCATCATCTCTGCCAGCAGCCGAGCCGAACGGGTGATATTTTCACCGGTGTTGGCGGCTTGATGCTCAAACAGGATTGCCGAGTTCGGCACCGCCAAACGTTGGAGCTGTCGCCCTAACAGTGTCGCTTCGGTTTCCGTGGCCCCATGATAGGGATTAGCAAATCCCGACACCACAATCCATGGACTAACGCTTGCATGATATAGCTCGGCCGCTCGCTCAGCACTATCGATCATAGCTCCCGCACCGCCGATCACGATAGCATCCGCCCGCGCCGGTAGCCGACTCTCAACGCAAAGATACTCCCACAATACCTGGAGGTGATGCCAGTCTTGATCGGTGAGCGCTAGCTGGCTACGTGACATGTATAAGCCCTTGAAGTTTCTTTAGCGTTACCGTATCACCCACCCGTGCTTCGTGCGTGGTTTTCAAGTTAGTGACGAGCAGATCCAGATTATACTCGCGCTCCAGCCGCTCACGAATAATGTCCATGTGTAGCAAGCCGAGAAAGCCAATTCGCACACCATAACCCAGCACTGGCGAATTTTCCGGCTCAAACTGCAGCGCTGAATCGCTGAGGCTCAGCTTTTCGATAGCCTCTTTCAGATCATTGTAATCTTCGTTGGACACCGGGAAAAACCCCGCATAAACGAAGGGTTTGACTTCTTTATAGCCGGGGAGGGGCTGGATGGCGATATTTTCAGTCATAACTATGTGTTATTATATCAGCTCAGTGTTTTTGTATAAACGCACAGTAAATCGCTTCTTGCACACTCACTTATTCTCGGCGAATTATTCCTTACATACTGCGGTCTAATTTATAACTGCTCAAAAATCTTATGAGCTTGATTCCTGCCAATAGTCTGGACCAATTCAGCGTAGCTCATCCACCGACCGCGTTTAGTTTTGTCGCGGCGATGATCGTTTTCATCGGTAACGTCGCCCGTAACTATCGCATCGACATTGCGCCAGACGATCCAAGGCGTGTCATCGCTTATAAAACTATAGTCCAGATGGACACGATTTTCGTTGATTAATTTGTAATCTGACGACGAAAATCCACGCGCGTACAACTCGCGGAGGATAACATCTGCTAGCTCGGCAAAGTTATCAGCAGTGACATACAAAAAGTCATCATATTCTTCACCGAGTTCGTATGATCGTCCATTCATAAACATACAATACGAATCATCGTCGACAACTTTTTCGTCCAGCCACACGCGGCGGTCGCGTGTTATCGGAATCACGCGGCATCTAATTTTCTCTGTAAAGTTTTTGAAGTTACTCATAATTGCCAACAACAGATATATCAATACCTATTTCGTGCATTTTATTACATCTGCACCTTTCAATAATAGTATATATTATTTCCACTGCCGCGTCTGGTTGATCTTGTGCTTCTCAAAATACACTTCCGCCAAATTGACGTCAAACCGATTTGCCAATTCCATCAAATAATTCAACACGTCCGCAAACTCCTCGCGCAGATTGTCGTGATTGTCAGGCTTTTTCTCGCCCTTAAATCCCGTCTCTTTGCGAATTGCTTTCGCCAACTCACCAACTTCCTCGGTAAACAATAAGAATACTTCGGTAACAGAATTTTTATCCCATCCTTTTTCTTTACACGTTTGATCGAGGTGTTTTTGTAATTCAGTTAAGCTTATTGTTTGTGGATTCATGGTTTCTCCTTCTTTAATCTTAATTAACTTACACTTGATGGAATATAAACATAGCAAGTCGCTAAACTAGACGACCCCCGTGAAACATCCAGGGTTAACTGCTTGACCTCTATACCCGCAGTCTGCAATTTATCTACCCAATCTGTTGGAATTAGCAATATACTACCCTCCCGAGTAACCCGTCTCATCTCATTTATTGAATCTACCAACAAATCGCACCCGCCAGAACAATTTTTACCATACGGAGGATCAGTAACAATATAATCTATAGTCTTATCTTCAAACGGTAGTATTCGTACGTCACTAGCTATGGGTTCTTTAATAATAGAGCGACTAGGCTTATACCAAGATGGTAAATCATCAAACAATAATTCCCACATTTTGCGATTTAATTTAGGAGCATAAAACTTGCCTAGCCCCTCTAGCTCTCTACCGTCTTCATAAGACAAGTCAGTCGTATACACCTCTTTAGGGATCTCTCGTGAAGCTAGTAAATTAACCAACGTTCCTGCGCCAGCAAAAGGATCAAGGATAGTTTTATCTTTTAGCAAAGTGCTAAATATAGGCCAAGCTTCGGCTATTTTATAGTGTTCTGGAGTCCATCGCTGAGACCTATTGTCTACAGATAAATTGCCACCATGATCAATAAAAAATCTTGGAGTATGTTTCATCATCAAGCTCGACCATCCGTCGATGACAGTATCTTTTATATCATGCCGGATAGACGAGATTGCGGTATCAGCCACCATAATACTAAGTCTATCTATCTTATACTTTATGCTCTCAAAGTTATATCTAAAATGGTTATCATCTGCTGGATGAACCTTACTCCCCAATGTGTCTCTAGCGATTTGCAGGTCTCGCACAGTTTTCCAAAGAGCCTCCAGTTCCCAGTCTGGCACACCTTGCTTATCGTTCTCGCCAGACACAACAAGACCTACAGCCTCATGATAAGATAATTCTCCTGAATTAATTTTATGAGTTCGATTAGGCCGCCGACCTTGGTCTCTACTCTCCATCCGTGAACGCATTACAGAATCATGAGTTGCTCTTTCTTGTATAAGCACATATCGAGCTAATAGGCCTCTTAAACTATCACGGTTCAATACCGTCTCAGGAAAAGATTGCCCGGTCTCACGTTGAGTTATCCTTTTAGCGCTAATCAGCGGATGACTTGTCAGGTCTACAGTAACTATCTCTCTATCGGTAGGTTCTATATACCTAAGTCCAGCTATAGTTGCTAGCTTACCATCAATGACACAAGTCCTGTCTTCTGGGAGGTTTTGATAAAACTGAGCATCAAAGGCCTCAGGGTCCTTAACCTGACTTAATTTCTCTTTAAGCTGCTCTTCTGTCTCTACACCAAGTGTCTGTCGAATAGATTGACCAATATTGACAACATACACCTCACCCCCCCCATCTACGCCGCGACACCCTTCTGCTATAGCGCGGGTCATAGTACTGCTGCCGCAACCAGGCAATTCTGCTGACACCAGAAAAATCTCCTTTGATTCTTTCATATCGAGTATACTAGCATGTTTTATCTTTACAATCAAACACTAGCTATTTACCTATTTAGTAAATTTTATTGACGGAAATTTATTCATCATCAATTACAGATTACAGTATTTACTTAAGGTTACCGTATCACCCACTCGCGCTTCACGCGTGGTTTTGAGGTTGGTGACGATGTAGCCAATTTCACCGGTGTCCAGCGACGGGTCGGGGATCATGCCAGGGCTGAGGTGGCCAACCTCCAGCGCCAAGCCATTCGCGCCAGTCGCCATCATGTGAATCGCTTCACCTTTTTTGATCTGCCCATCAACTACTCGGACATACAAAATCACGCCGCGGTAATCGTCATAATAGCTGTCAAAAATCAGTGCCCGCGTCGGCATATCAGCCGGCGCAATATCAGGATGCTCGACTGCAAGCGGCGAAGTCGGCGCTGGAATTCGCTCAACAATCGCCTCCAAAACTTGATCGACATTCTGTCCTGTTTTGGCAGAAATATGAATAATGTCGCTTTCATTGCAGCCCAGCAGATTGATCACTTGCTTGGACACGCGCGGCACATCAGCGGCTGGCAAATCAACTTTATTGAGTACCGGAATGATCGTGAGATCCTGCTCCATCGCCAAGTATACATTCGCCAGCGTCTGCGCCTGAATGCCCTGGCTGGCGTCGACCACCAGCACCGCGCCCTCGCAGGCTTGCAATGAGCGGCTGACTTCGTAACTAAAATCAACGTGACCGGGCGTGTCGATGAGGTTGAGATCGTAAGGTCCAGTCAGTGGCAATCCTTCCGATGAATCGATAGCCCTGTCGCTGGCGTTGCCTGCGACGTTCGATTCAGAGGAAGTGGTTGCCGCTGGCTGGCGGTAGCGGTATCTCATCCGCACTGGCGCGAGCTTAATCGTGATCCCCTTCTCGCGCTCGAGATCCATACTATCGAGCAACTGCGATTTCATCTCGCGCTTCTCCACCGTCCCCGTCATCTCCATCATCCGGTCCGCCAGCGTCGATTTACCGTGATCGATGTGAGCGATGATGCAAAAATTACGAATACTGGTCAGCGGTTTCATCAGCGCCTCAACTTACTCATATCAAATCGCGAAAACAGCAGACGTTTAATTCGCGCCAAGACTGGGTCGATTTCTGGCAACTTCAGCCACTTGGACAGCGCACCGTACACGACAAAATTGAAAATCGTAATCGCCCCAAACTTGGGCAGCGCCCCTAAAAAGCTGTCATCCGACGCTCGAAATGGAATTACCAACACGCTGACGTAGCACGCCACCGCTAGCGGCACCGCGGCTAACGCCATCTTGGCGACCGCTTTGACAAACGTCGCATCAAACAGCTGCGGCATGCGCCGACCTAAAATGACGCACAAAATCACCACCTCGACAAAGGCCACGACCGACTGCGCCCACGCCAGGCCGTACGGACCAAGTTTCACGTAGTAGCCAAGTATCACCGCCAGCGCCACATTTAACACAATCGCAAAAATCGACACATACATCGGCGTCTTGGTGTCCTGCTGCGCATAAAATCCGCGCGCCACCATGTGATACACCGTCCTGAATAAAATCGCCATCACCAGACAACCGAGAATATTCGCCATGACCGGATCGCCAT
Organism: Candidatus Saccharibacteria bacterium oral taxon 488; assembly: GCA_010202645.1. NCBI lineage: Bacteria > Candidatus Saccharimonadota > Candidatus Saccharibacteria bacterium oral taxon 488. The sequence goes on from CP047920.1 coordinate 731,146, forward strand.
TATTATTGATAAAGTGTACTATGTAGCCGCGCGCGAAAAATGTCACCACACAGATCGGGATAATCATCCAGATTACCGTCCTGAGAAATGACCGCAGGTCTCTGCGAAATAGATCCGGCCGCTCCGAGGCAAGGCGTTCAGTTAGCTGCGGAAAGGCAGCGTTGGAAATAGCGACGCCAATGAGATTGATCGGCATCATGTGTAGCGTCAATGCTTGATTATAGCGACGAATGACGCCATCCCCCATCCGCGACGCCAAGTTGACTTCGGCTAGGCTGACTACATAATCCATCCCTTGGTCAATCGAGCGCGCCGGCAGCAGCGACAAAACTTTACGAAAGCCGTGGTTGCGCCAATAAATCTTGAAATCATAATCAAAACCGAGGCCGATCAATCCAACCGCACTGACGATGAGCTGCAGCACCGACCCGAGCACCACGCCGAGCGCCACGCCCATGATGCCGCCATCAAAGATCTGCCAGCCGAACAGGTTGATGCCATTGGTAAACCATAGCGTACCGATGATAATCCCGACATTGTACAGCATCGGCGCCAGCGCATAGAAGGTGAAGCGACCGACCGCTTGCTGGATGCTGGCGATCACCGCTGCCACCGCAAAGATCAGCGGATTGACCGCGATCACTCGCATCATACTGACCGCCAACGCGTGGCCCGCCTCGCTCAGCCCTGGCGCGATCAGATATTTCATCAGCGGATCAGCAAAAACGATGATTAGAACGCTCGTTACCAGCGTTACCAGCGCCATCAAATTAATCATGCTCGAACTGATTTGCCAGGCTGACTGCTTGTTGCCCTTGATCCACCGCTCGTTAAATACCGGTATGAAGGTAACGCTCAGCGCCCCCGACACCAAAATCGCAAACATAAAATCCGGCACCATGAACGCTGCCGTATAGGCATCCAGCCCAACTGGATAGCCAGCCAAGTGAGCCTTCTCGTTCGGGAAATACGCCGCGTTCAAAAAGCGATCGCGCAGCAGCCCCAGCAGGCTTGACAGCAACATTGAGCTCGCTAAAATCGTGGCGGCTAACTTGACTGTCAGCCGCTGATTAATCTTGTTGACAACATTACGAACGCGCCCCATAGCAATTTATGCGTGCAGCTTTGCTTCCTTTGGCAGTTTCGTTCCCGAAAGAATCTCGTCCACCGCCGCTTCTTCTAATGTCTCATCTTTGAGCAGCGCCTCAGCCAATTTATCGAGGAACGGACGATTGGCTTTAAGCACCAGCATCGCCCGTTGCTTGGCCTCGGTGATCAGCTGCGACACTTCCTGGTCGATCAGCTTAGCAGTCTCATCCGAGTACGGCCGCTCGCGGGTCATCTTGTCAAACATCAGGCCGCCGTTGTCTTCGTGGAATACTTGATCGCGTAGACCCCTACCCATACCTTGCTCAATCACCATATCGCGGGCAATCTCGGTGGCTTTACGCAGGTCTGAGCCAGCGCCCGTGGTAATGCCGTCATCGCCGTAAATGATCTGCTCAGCGATTCGACCGCCCATCGCCCGCGCCAAGATATCCTTGAACTCATAGACATTGGTGTAGCTCTTATCCTCTGGCGGCAAGAACCACGTGACGCCGCCGGTACCGCCGCGCGGAATGATCGTCACCTTGTGAACTGGATCAGAATCTGGCAAGACGTGACCGACGATGGCGTGGCCTGCCTCGTGGTAAGCTGTCAATTCCTTCTCGTGGTCGTTCATTACCTTGGCCTTGCGCTCCGGCCCGATCGCTACCCGCTCAAATGCCTCGGTCAGTTCATCGTTGGTAATCTTCTTTTTGTTGCGGCGCGCCGCGATAATTGCTGCTTCGTTAGCCATATTGGCGAGATCCGCCCCCGATGAGCCAGCCGTCTTGGCGGCTAATTTATCCAGATCAACCGTCTCGTCGGTCGGTTTTTTCTTAAAGTGAACTTTGAGGATTGCCTCGCGGTCTTTGCGTTCCGGCAGAGTAATCGTCACCCGCCTATCAAACCGCCCCGGCCGAAGCAGTGCTGGATCCAGCACATCCGCTCGGTTCGTCGCCGCCAACACAATCACATTAGTATCGCCGTCAAAGCCATCCATCTCCACCAGAATCTGGTTCAAGGTCTGCTCGCGCTCATCGTGGCCGCCGCCCATACCCGAACCGCGCTTGCGGCCTACCGCGTCAATCTCATCGATAAAGACGATACACGGCGCATTTTTCTTAGCCTTTGAGAAAAGGTCGCGTACCCGGCTAGCACCAACACCGACGAACATCTCCACAAACTCTGATCCAGAAATCGAGAAGAACGGCACGCCTGCCTCGCCAGCCACTGCCCGCGCCAGCATGGTTTTACCAGTACCCGGATTACCGACCAACAAGACACCTTTCGGAATCTTAGCGCCTAGTTCCTTGTACTTCTTTGGATGCTTTAAGAAATCGACAACCTCTTGTAAATCCTGCTTGGCGTTATCATTGCCGGCAATGTCCTCAAACAGCACCTTTTCTTTGTCCTCACCGTACAGCCGCGCCTTACTCTTGCCAAAGCCCATCGCTTGATTGTTCTGCCCTTGGGCTTGGCGCATCATGAACATGAAGAAAATCACGATAATCACCACCGGCACGATCATCACTGTCAGGTTCCACAGCACCTCACCGGTTTGCGATGGCGGCAGAACGTTAATTTCGACCTTGGCGTCCTTGTTCAAACCTTGCTCATAAATCGTACTACCGGATTCCTTGACTGATTTCTCGGTCGGCTGTTTTTGGCCTTTGGGAGTAATTTTCAGATCATTGCCCTGGATATCAATCTTGGCAATCTCCCCAGCATTTGCCCGGCGCACTACGTCAGTCAATGCCACATTCTTCAAGTTGCTATTTGGCGACAGCGCCGCGTACACTGCCAGCCCAAGAAACACAATGATTGCCCAAAACAACCCCAGCCGAGCAACCTGCCCGATCCCTTTCTTAGTATTCTTTGGCGTCTTTCCTGCCATACGTCACATAATCCTTTCTCTTTTGTCCTAGCGAGTCACTCGTTTTATTGTAACACTTTTTACGGACAATTTCACCCGCACATTAGCGGCTGGCTGCCACACCGTTCCTGCTCGGCCAGTTTTGATGGCGATCAGCAGTCGATCCAGCTGTGCTGAGAGTAGCGATACGCCAGTCAGTCGCTGCACTTCTCGGTGCAGTAGCTCGCGCGCCGGCTCAATCGGGATATGCGCCCAAAAATAACGACTGCTAAGACATGACGATAACCGCAATGTCTCTTGGTCAATCTCTTGGCGTAGCTGCCATTGCTGACGCCATAGCCGACCAAGCGCCGCCCGCTGCTGATCAGTCAGCCTTGCCTGCAACTGTCGGCGCAGCTGATTACGCAGATAGGCGCTCGATTGATTTGTCGCGTCCTCTACCCACTCCAGCCGGTGGCGCAGCGCATAATCATATATGTCCTGCTTCGTCCATTCCAGCAGCGGCCGCTCAATCCGCTGATCACCCATGGCGGCCAGACCCCGCCAGCGCGTACCACGCCATAGATTGAGTGCTATGGTCTCGATCACGTCATCCTGATGATGGGCCGTCGTCACGCGCCCGCCCCACCGTGCCGCCGCGTCAAAGAGAAATTGATACCGCCGCCGGCGCGCCGTATCCTCGCTGGCTGCCACGCCCAACTCTTCACGCCTGGTAACATATGGCACATTATACCGGCGCGCTAGCCCCGCCACGAACCGCGCATCAGCCGCCGACTCTGCCCGAATTCCATGATCAAAGTGAGCCACCACTACCTCGTCCTGCCCATGCCGCAATACGCTGTCGAGGAGTACCACGCTGTCCACCCCACCCGATACCGCAATCAGTCGCTTCATGAGGATATTATGACACAGCCTATAGTCTATTGTATAATATTAAATTATATGATATTATATGTTCATGTCTATACAACCCGATAGTCATGACTACAAGCTTGAACATATAAATAACTCCGAGCTTGATAATGCACTTGGAAGGTTTGCGCTGTACACACTTTTTAGCAGTGCTTATGGTGACAGCTACCGTGGAAATGATGCGCTCGACAAAAAGATCGCCGAAGCAGATGGAGCGTTTCTCTTAACTCATATGAAACAGATTGGTGCCGGGTGTCTCGTTGGGGGGCAGGATTACAACGATTGGTACTTCTGCTGAGAAAGATTTTTCAGATCGACGCTTTCACCGCATGGTAACCCTGTTAAGTAAACTAAGGGAAGAGTCTGAGGCTCGTTGGATGTCAATAGGGCTTGAGTACGATAAAATGCAAGCTGCTGCCGAACAGAGCGGCATGTACCCAATTGAATCTGGCCATACAGCCATATCGCTTCTAGAAGAAATTGGAGAAGTCGATAAATATAGGGTAACAAGTGGCGGCAATCAGCCTGTTGTCATGACAAAAATAAGTAATGGCTATCAACAAAATATGTGGCAATGGTAAAATATTTTTATGGATAAAAAGAACGAGACAACCATCCTCTGCTTTGGTGATTCCAACACCTTTGGACAGCGGCCCGATATGAACGCGCGATATGACGAGTCAGTGCGCTGGCCGCGGCGACTGGGGGCACTGCTAGCGAGCGAGGCACGCCAATATTATGTCATTGAGGAGGGGCTGGGCGGTCGGCGGACTGACCTTGATCATCCTGACCCAGCCAAGCCGTCAAGAAATGGCTGGACGTATTTTCCGCCGTGCCTAGCCAGTCATCAGCCCGACATCGCCATCATCATGCTGGGAACAAATGATGCCCAGCTCTGCCACCAGCGACCAGTTGAGGCGATCGTGACGGCACTGGCCCGCTACGTCACGTATTGTCACGAATCGGACGTCACGCCGCTGCTGGTTGCGCCACTCGTCCCAGACCCCGCTGGGCTGTTCAACGAGGCAATCGTACCGCGGTCGGCGTGGCACTTTGATGACACAGCCGTGGCGACCCTAACTGCACTGCCTGAAAAAATCCGAACTTATGCCGCCAAGCATGGTGTTGCGTTTTTCGACGCCAACACATATGCCGAGGCCAGTGTAGACGGGTTGCACTGGACAGCAGCAGGTCACGAGCGATTTGCCCGAGCAATCGCCCAGATGATACGCGAAATAGCATAGAATACTCAAACGTCAACTAGTTCGATGACTCCGACCCCGATGGGTCTAACCAATAGACTCGACCGCTAGCCTCAAAAATAGGTACCGCCTCCGCCGCTAACACTGAGGAAATTTGTTCTTCTGTTAACCTCTTAAAGGCTGGGTTTTTGAAAAAATTAGCTCTTTTCATACCAGCATCACCGACACGACACAGGATAAATTTTGCCACTTCACTAATATTGGCGTCAGTCGGAGAAGCCTCGGGCTGACGCAGAGCGTCCCACCCCCCCATGTTCTTGAGGTGGTAATTTCTTCGTCGGCATAGTTGGCATCATTTCGCTCATAGTTTGTCTATATCCTCCCCGATATTATTTTCACAAGTATATCATCATATCGTCAACTCTTGCAATGGCGTGCGCAATGTGTCATCCACATATTAAAATACCGCGGCCCATACAGACCGCGGATAAAAAACAGTTCTGGTAGCACCGGGTGGACCCGAACCACCGACCTCAGGCTTATGAGTCCTGCGCTCTAACCAGCTGAGCTACGGTGCCACACGTCACCAATTGTACCAAACGAGTCAGAAAATCTCAACCGCCTCGAGAACCTACTTATCCGGCGGGGCCTAGACTGCTAATCAAATAAGGCCAGGCAAGTTTCGCCCCCGGCGACTAGGCCACCAGCTCCACATCTTCTTCATCTAGTAGCTCCAGCCGCCGCATCACCAACGAACGTAGCTCCTCGCACGTCCGCCGGCGCTGCCATGTCCGCAGCCGATCATTATTGACCGCAGCTAAAAATTGCCCGAGCTCGTGCTCAGTGATATCCATGTTGTTGCCTTTCTGTGTTTGTTAAACTGTGGCTCTACTATAGCACACATTTGACATAAGTGCAATAGTATGACAGCTTGTACAATCGCTCAACATCACCTATCATCTTCCCTCGGCAAACCGCTTGTGATAAACTGGAGGGAGAGGATTTTACACAAACATGACCCCGGCTATTATTTCATCACTCGCCATCGTCGCCTTCTCAGCACTGATCCACGCTAGTTTTCAGCTCAGCGTCAGCGTCTTGACCTTGCTCAGTGGCCATTCCCTCGGCAAGCAAACCGCTCGCCGAAAAGTGTTGCGACTGATGAACGGATTTGTGTGTGGAGTGTTGGTGCTGACAGCGCTGCTGATATCAGCAATCGTCTACTACCTGTCGCTGGTCATTCATCATGCCGCTCAGGCCGAGCAGCTGGTAGCGGCCACCGTCTGTGGGCTGATGGTCGGGCTGGGCGTGGCGACTTGGGCAGTGTACTACCGACGAGGCGAAGGTACAGCCTTGTGGCTGCCGCGCAGCTTCGCGACCTACCTATCAAAGCGCTCAAAAGCGACGCGTCACAGTGCCGAGGCCTTTAGTCTCGGGATGGCGAGCGTGGTGGCCGAGTTACTGTTTATCATCGGGCCGATGACAGCAGCGGGGCTGGCAACCGTCCTACTACCATCAACCGAGTGGCGCCTCATCGCCATCGCCCTCTACGTCGTCATATCGCTGCTATCACTGGTCGTCGTCTTGGTGCTGGTCGGTAGCGGCCATTCCCTCGCCCATTTGCAACAGTGGCGGATGGCGCATAAACGTTTCTTGCAATTCGCGGCCGGCGGCAGCTTGATCATCTTGGGCGGCTTTTTATTCGTTGATCGAGTGCTCGGCATCGTCAGCTACGGAGGTTTTTGATGTCAGAAGGGCACCCAAACCGACCAATCATCGATGTTGTCAAGCGCGGCAAGCGGCCGAGCGAAGAGTTTGACCCAACGAAACTCCACCACTCTATCATGGCGACCTGCCTGAGTATCCGCACACCCGAAGGCCAAGCTGATGATATCGCCAAGTCAGTCACCCTCGGCGTGATGAGCTGGTGCGAGACCCGACCAGAAATTACCACAAACGACATCCGACACCGCGCGACGCAGCTGCTACAGAAACTACACACCGACGCAGCATTTGTTTATCAACACCATAAGACGATCATGTAGGGGGCACATGGCACAAAAACCAACTTTTGACTATGATGTAATTGTTATCGGCAGCGGCGCTGGCGGTTCACCGGCCGCAACTGTCTTGGCGCGCGCTGGCAAGAAAGTCGCCATCATCGAGCGCGGTACCTTTGGCGGCGAATCTCCGAACTGGGGCGACATTCCGACTGGTGCCCTGCTCTATACCGCCGACGTCTATCACGAGGCTAAAACAGCAGCCAAGTTCGGCCTGCGCACCAGTACAGTCGGCTATAATTATCCATCGCTCCTCGCCTGGAAAGACACCGCCATCAAGCGCACCGGCACCGGCGGCAACCGCAGTTACTACGAGAAACAAGGCATCAGCGTCTTTACCGGTAGCGCCCACTTTCTCAGTCCCAACGAGATTACCGTCAATCGCCGCCACTTATCCGCGCGCAAATTCCTGATCGCCAGCGGCTCAACCTGGCGCGATGATCACATCCCGGGCCTCGACGAAGTGGCCCATCACACGCCACAAACCATCCTCTCGCTCAAGCGCCCGCCCAAAACACTGTTCGTTGTCGGCTCTGGCACGACAGTGATGGAGTTGGCATATTTATTCTCGACCTTTGGCAGCAAGGTGTATGTCGCCGAGACCGCCGGGCGCATCTTGCCCGAGTTTGACCAGGAAGTTGGCGAGCTGATCGCCGCTGACGCCAAGGCACAGCGCGGTATGAACATCCTCACCCAGACAAAGCTGGTCGCCGTCCAGAAAGACGGCATCGCAAAGCGCGTCACCTACGCTCGTGGCGGCCAGCAGCATTCAGTGCGCGTTGATGAAATCCTCGTCGCCGACGACCGCCTACCGACGACCGACATTGGCCTAGAAAATGCGGGCGTAGCATATACTGAACATGGCATTCAAGTCAGCGAAGCGATGCAGACTTCGGCACGGCACATCTTTGCGGCTGGCAGCGTCGTTGACCTTCAGGCACAGACACACACCATTCTCAGCCACAGCCGCACCGCTGCACACAACTTACTACACCGTAATTTCATCGCGCTTGACGATAGGCCGCGTTTGACGATCGCCTTCACCGACCCGCAGATCGCCCGAACGGGACTAGACGAGGACGACTGTCTGCGCCGTGATTTGAAAGTAAGTATTGCCCTTGCGCCACTGACCTTGACCGTTCGCAGCAACATCACCGACCGACGCAGTGGGTTCGTCAAATTGATCAGCGACAAAAAAGGCGTCCTGCTCGGCGCCACCATCGTCGCACCAGGCGCTAGCGACTTGATGACTGGCCTCAGCCTCGCCATCCGCCACGGCCTGACCGCCAAACAACTGATGAGCACACCAAACTGTTTCACTGCCTGGTCAGAGGCCGTGCGCATTGCGGCGGGGAAATTGGCAGCGTGATGACGGGGTGGTATGATCGCTCCATGACTATGACGCGGTAAAGATAACCTCGTTCGATATCACTGCTGGATCACAGCTATACCTTGACTGGATCGATGAGACATGTAGATGAATGCTAAACAAGAGCATTCTCAACAATGTATTGAGAGGCCTCTGCAGATTTCTCTTTCCACAGACAATCCTTTAAGGCCGCACCCCCGAGAAGTTTCCTTCTAACACTGAAAAAAGTTAATAAATCCCAGGGATCGGGCTTCTCCCCGTCCAAACGTTGCATCTGCACATCATGAAGTAAACCTACCAGCGGCGATACTCTATTACTATCAAACTGAAAGGTCGGATAAAGGTGATATCCGTGATCAGGAACTGCAAGAACGCTACCGCGGCGCACCGCAGCAAGTGTAATGCTGGAAGCATACTCCCCACCACCAAGTTCTTTGACAGCCTCTTCTGTCGTCAGGAATTGATTTTCTTTCAAGAGTTGATTTCTCGCCTCATTGGCGCGTGCAATTGCCCCGAGGTACATCTGATACTCTGGCGACCTCGAATTACTCAAACCATCAGAGCAACTCTCTCTAAAATCTCTATCAATCTGACTCCTCCACCGGGCATCGATTTCTGGAGGAAACTGTCTAGTGGATAGTTGAGGCAATGAACCTAGACGCTCTGTCATGATGTTCTAATATAGCACGGCCAGATCAAAAAGGCTAGACGTAGGCTACCGCAGCCAATTTACACCACGACTTCACATGTATCAAAAACAAAAACGACCTCAACTCATGAGGCCGAAGAATCAACGAAACGTGGTTGCGGGGGCAGGATTTGAACCTGCGACCTTTTGGTTATGAGCCAAACGAGCTACCAGGCTGCTCTACCCCGCGGCACATTGTCTATCTTAGCAAACACGAATTATTTTTGCAAGTTCTGACTCGTCCGCCGCGCGCCAAAGAGGAAATTGACCCACTGCTGGAAGTTACTGGTCGGTTGTTTTTGCGACGTATTGTGGGCGGTCGGTTGCTGCTTGGCTGCGTCGGTTGATGGCACGATCAGTAGCTTTTCGCCGGGCGAGCCGCGGCCCAGGCGCTGGCGCACCGCGAGATCAAGGTACTCATCACTCTCATAATATTTCGATTCGTACGCCAGCAGCTCAGTGCGCAATTTCTCGACCGTCAGCTGATACTTTTTTTGATCAACCATCTGTTGCAGTTCATAATTACGCTGCATCGACTCAATCGACCCCCACGCCCAACTCAGCGCGATCAGCGCCGCCGCCGCAACCACAACATTATTCAGCGTCAAATAATCGTGACGCACGTGGTACCAAAATCGTTTGAGTTTCAGCATGTTCATGTTGGTTTTATCAGAAGGTATGGCTATATTATGAGGGGTCGGGTGGGGTTAGTCAAGATGGGTATACTCAAAGGATGCTATTGGATGTGTAAAATCAGGTCAGTCTTCTACAAGCATACTTCTGCGAGGAGTTCGGCCTTGATGACTTATGTAGTTATTCTTCAAGTCCTCCAAGGTTGCCAAGCCTTCGGGAGGATATATTCGAGGTCTGATAGCCCTCTTTTCTTGCATGGACTCTTCTCTTTGCCGTCTCTCTATTTTGGATATCCTACGTCTTCGCCCTGTCAATGAAGGGTTGGGTAAAGGAGTTCTTTGAAAAGCAGCACGCCTTCTCCACCCTCTGCCGGAAGGTTCACTATTTACTGCACTCAGAGCTTCCTTCCCAAGCTGTCTCTCGCACGGATATGGCTGTCCGCATTCTCTGCACTTCGCTGTCTCCACCCCTCCGTCTGCTGGCGCCACCTGCTGTTCTTGTACTGATGACTGATTTGGATATAAATGCTCCGTCATAATACTTGATTGTAGCATGAATGGTTAAAAATGGGGAGGGACTAGCTCGTAGCAACCTAGCAAAATTACTAGTCCATTTCGGTCGCCCGTAGTAAGCTCAGTGCACCAGTTCCATAAACTCGGAAGAGTTCACATATTCAAAATCATGTGCCAGATGGTCACTCAGGAGGTTGTTAACATTCAAAGGCCGTGGCACCGCAGCACCGAGATATATAGCTGCGATGAGCGCCGTCGATAGGCTGTGGCGAAGATTGAGTACAGCAAGCTTTTCAAAAATATCCGCCTGATGTGTTTCGAGGTAGGTTTTGTGTAGCTTGGTCATCGAGCATTTCGCGAGTTCTGGCTGCGTCACGTCAAGCCCCAGATCCTCAGCCACATCGACGAGGCGCCGGCTGGCTATCGGCGTCAGACGATCAATATCGTACCTCGTGTCAACTACCGCCCTATTTTGCCGCCGCTCTCTCCACTTGTTGTACAGCCAATCCACCTGTTCTGTTGCAATTGGCGACGACCGTTTCAGTACTGACAAATCGGCACAGAGTTGGTGGCCTGCAAAGGTCACGCCGGACAATGTCCGTGAGGAAGCGATATCTGACTCGATCATCTCCAGAAGCCGCGGCGCCTCGTCTTCTGATTCCAGATAGACCGACTTGAATCCAAATTCAAGCAGGCTCTGATCCTCTAGCGAATCAACATGCGCAAGGTCAATGATGGCCCATGAGTAGCAAAATGGTTTTGATGCTCCCCGAACCCGGAAATTCTTTGTCCACTCAACATCGAGCGCAGCAACGAGACTTCGTTCTCGACCAAAAGGGCGCTCTCGTTCACCAAACGGGCGTTCCGCCCACTGCAAGTTTGTTCTCAGGTGCATCGACTTATGTATTCTCCTAGAGACGATTTTAACTCACATAGATGCTTTTACCAAGGCTTTAGAAAATGGTTACCTGAAGGGATAATTTACGAATCTTGATAGCACAAAACTCCGGCTTAAGGACACTATTTCTTCGTACCCAAAGACTCAAGTAGCTATTGCTTTATTTGCGCAGCTAGCTTATATTTACAGTAAATATGAGCTCAGAATTCAAGCTATTGCCGCGTTTCGACCTAGGACAAACACATCCCCTTGGCTCCAATCCGCTGGACGACTCCAAGAAGGAGAACGCAGCGATGACTAGTGATGCTGCAACAGCTGAGTCATGGACAAGTTATAACTTGCCACACATCGAAGCTCTTAAAAGCAAGGCCCACGAACCTGGAATTCCTTGGCTTGTTAAGGTTTTTCGAGTATGGCGCGCAAATAGGGCTATCGAGAAGCGCAACAATAAGACTTTTTCGAATATCGGCGTTGCCACCATCAACGCCCTAGAGAGCGGTCGTACCGACGGAAAGCGCCTAGTCATCTTCGAGAGGGGTGATGATGGGAGAGAAGAAGTGGTATTTGAGCCCACTATACCTTATCCAAAGCTTCGCCAAGAAGGTCGGCATAGCAGCCAGCAGCGATGATAAACCTGCTCGACATATTATAACTTGCCCCGACCTTCCCCCACCAGTAACTTCACTGGAATATGCCGACTTAGCTACTCCGAGCTCCGCGATAACCAGAAGCTATCTCCTCAAAGATTTCTGCACAGCCTCAGCGGCGAAGCGGATCGGGTAAACGAGCGTTCTGCCTATTGCAAGTTTGTTCTCAGGTGCATCGTCGTGTTTGTCAAATGAATGCTGATTTTTCTTTTTCTTAATCATTTTCTATTAATTGCTTAGGAATAGACAGTGTGCCACTGCTATCAATATTTAACTTTCCAGCTTCAACAGCATCCCAAAGAATACGCGTGGCGCTTTCTTCAGTAACTCCACGTCCTACGAGCGCCCCCAGAGCATGGCTGAAATCAACATCACCAGCACTAACATGATCTGTCTCTGGAAGCTTCAGATCCTCCATATTACCTCCATTTACTTGGGTGATTTCGTGGTGGGGGTGGCTGGGATCGAACCAGCGACCAACAGGTTATGAGCCCGCTGCTCTAACCGCTGAGCTACACCCCCATGAGCGATATTATACCGTAAAAGCGGCCAAGTGAGAAGTGCCGTCAATTCCCCCCACTACCGACCGTCAAGCAGCTCGCGCGTTCCTGAATGCAGCGCGCGCCATCGCAGCCCCACGCCTACTAATTTCTCCCCATTTATCATCCGACGGCTGCTCTTGCTCTGATGCATAGGCCAACATAGCATCCCCAGTACGTGTATCAAACGCTGCAAGATCACTGCGCCGACGAGGTCGTGGCTTCTCATCCGCAGGGACGTTCTGACCAGACGATAGCTGGCTATTCGAGGGAGCGTTCTGATAAGACGGCGGTTTAAGCCCAAGTGCCCATCGCGCTTCATAATATGAACAGCCTGTTTTATCGACAAGTTCATCAACCTTCTTCCACTCCTCCGCGGTCAATTCACAGTCCCACTCATCACCAACCTGCAACAGTTCATCCATAATTATTAAATATCACATTTTACTCATAAAAGCAAGGCTATCTCGGTGGCACAACCCCTACCACAAAAAGACTCCCGCATGAGCGAGAGTCTTTGAGGCACCTGTTTGTTTGATACCATTGTACCGGTAACCAGGTGTATAATGCAAGTGCTTATTTCTTCTTTTTGATCGTCAAAAAGCCGTTGCGTGGATTTTCGGTAACGATTCGATCATCTGGCAAGTCGCATGGCTCGCCCTTGGCGTTCTTTTCAACCTTGGCGAAAAAATAAATCGTCTGCGTTTTGCCACCGCGCAGCGTGACTTCGGTTTTATGCAAGTAGTATGTAATGCCTTTTGAGTTTGTGTGCTTATAAGCCATTCGTATACCTCCTGTTAGTATTATACTATTCTAGATTAGCGTCTCTGTTAACCCCTGTCAAGCCTAAAGCGGTTTTTGACGATACCGAAGCAGCAGTTTCAGTACCGCCAAAACTACCAGTCGAGCAATGATAATCAGCATAATTACCCCTGTTACCACCAATGACCAGCCAGCCAAGTCCGATGACCAGAGTGGCGGCACAAATGTCTGATAATACGGCGCGGTGGATGGCGGCGTAAATTTGAGGTCAAGTGACGAGGCGGCCGGGTACTTCGCCCATTCATCATTGATGCAGCTGACGTAGCGCGGGTCGGCCGTAGCATAAAATCGCCCCCAACCACCAGCCTGTGCTCGAGCGTCGCAGACTTGGCGGACTTTGGCGACCGTGTCGTTGCTGGAACGAGAGGCTGACTTTGACTCAAATTCTTTCCAGGCCGCCTCGTAGGCCCGCTTGTACGAGTGCTCCAGAGCGATGCGTCCCGGGTCGGCGTTCATGTGCGCGACCACATAGCGCTGCAAGTCATACACCCGCCGCTCCAGCGCCCCCTCGTCGCCCTCCTTGTCGGCGTTGATGACGGCGTCACGGCGCTCGATCATGCCAATATTATTTAGCCTGAGGAATGTCGCACTGACAAACGACGCCATCACCAGTAAAATGACCAGCTGCCATGTCTTGATTTCTTCCAGCCGCCGGATCGCCCGACGCGTGCCTCGCTTATCTACCATTCCCCACCTTTCTCACCTCATTATACCAAAGATACTAGGTGAATGCGACACGGGGCTAGCGTCGGTGGTATAATGACGCTATGAGGATTTATTTTTCAGGAATTGGTGGTGTAGCGATCGGGCCACTAGCAGAAATGGCCATCGGCGCTGGGCACGAGGTCTGCGGCTCTGACCGGGCAGCAGGTTTAATGACGGAGGCGCTCAGGCGAGCCGGCATCACGGTGTCGTTTGATCAGTCAGGCGAGTTTTTACGTAGCGAACATCAGCGAGAGCCCTTTGACTGGTTCGTGTATACGGCGGCCCTGCCGGCGGATCATCCAGAGTTGGTACTAGCGAGGCAGCTGGGAATTCGCACCAGTAAGCGTGACGAGCTACTCGCTCAGATTATTGCCGACAAGCAGCTCAAGCTCATCGCCGTCACTGGTACGCACGGCAAGACGACGACGACCGGTATGCTGGTGTGGACGTTGCAGCAGCTTGGCGTGCCGGTGAGCTACCTGGTTGGCTCGACGCTTAGTTTTGGCCCAAGCGGTCGATTTGATCCGGCTAGTCAGTTTTTAGTGTACGAATGCGATGAATTTGACCGCAATTTCCTCCACTTTTCGCCGTGGCTGAGCCTCATCACCTCAGTTGATTATGACCATCCCGACACCTTTCCAACGCCAGACGATTACCGAGCGGCGTTTCGGCAATTTGGCGAGCAGTCGGCGCGGGTGATTGCTTGGCGAGAGGACGCTGACGTATTTACTCCGGCCAATGTAACGGTGCTTGAACAGACTGATCCCCAGATAACGCTGACTGGCGAACACAACCGGCGTAACGGCACGCTGGCAACACGGGCGGTGATGCTGGTGCGAGAGGCGGCTGCCCTTGAGATTGAGGCTGAGGCGATTATCACGGCGCTCAATGCCTTTCCAGGCACCGGCCGGCGCTTTGAAAAACTAGCTGACAATCTCTACACCGATTATGGCCATCACCCGTCAGAGATTGCCGCTACGCTGCAGTTGGCTCATGAACTCAATGACCGCGTGGTGCTCGTCTACCAGCCACACCAAAACATTCGCCAGCACGAGGTGCATGAACGCTACACTGATGAGGTTTTTACCCATGCCAGCGAGATATATTGGCTGCCGACGTACTTGACCCGCGAAGACCCGAACCTGCCGGTGCTCAGGCCGGAGGAATTGACGTGCCAATTGACGACGGACAAGGTACATATCGCGCAGCCGGATGAGGCGCTGTGGCGGGTAATTGAGCAGCAGCGAGCACGCGGCGCGCTGGTGCTCGGCATGGGTGCCGGGACAATCGATGGGTGGCTCCGCGAGCAGTTAGGCCGCAGCGCTTGACCACGATTCGTCTATTCGTCAGACTCGCCACCAAGCGCCGCCCGGATATCGTCATACGAAAATCCTTGACGGGCTAGATACACCATGAACTTTTGCTGATCACCAGCGTATTTATAGCGTTTTTTAGCGATAATTTTTTGCAGCTCCTCGTCATCGGAGCGGATATTTTCGCTAACCAGCTGTTCTATTGTCTCGCGGTCAATCCCCTTTTGTGCTAACTCTAATTTTAGCCGCCTGACACTGGTGCCTTTCTGTAAAAAACGATGCTCCAGCCAAAAGCGAGCAAACTTCTCATCATCGAGGTATTTTTTTTCAATCAGCCGCGCCAGCACCCGCTCGGTAATTTCCGGTTTCACGCCTGGACGCTCAGTAATTTCACCAGTCTTTGGCGAGCGCTTTTTGGTCGGCCTGGTTTTACGCCACAAATAATCGCGCAGTTCTTTAACCGAGCGCGGCCGTGTCAAGCAATATTCCATGGCCCGGGCGTATAACTTACCAAACTGGCTCTCGTCCTCTAGCGCCGTCAATTCGTCGTCGGTATATTCGCGCCCGACCTTCAGCCCCAGCTCGCCCACTTGAAAGACATCGAGGCTAAAGCGATAGGTGCCGTCAACACTCACGTTAACGCGGTTTTTATCGCGAGCTTGGAGGGAGATGTCAGTGATTTTCATAAAAATATTATAACGCGAAGACGGTGAGCTCGCTACTGGCAAAGACTACTCGACTACTTCGACAACCTTACCGTGCACGCCGTTGTAGCAAGCAGCAGCACGCGGCTCGGTGATGACCGGTAGTTGCCCTGGAATAGCGCTCATATTAACGTCGTCAAGCGTACCGGCCTCGACGCAACCAAGCGTGATGTGCGGGCGGAAGCCATCGACATCCAGCCCCGGATGAATACCATCCAGTGCCGCGAGTAATTGCTGGCGCGCCTCAACCATCCAGGCAGTTTTCTGCGTGCGTAGCTCCACCCAAACACAGCCCGCCTTATCTGGCAGGAAGTTGACTCCATCAAGCGCCAACCTCCCGAGGGCCGGCAGTGCTGCAGCGGCTGCTTTGAGGCGTGGCATATCTTGCTCAGTCACGTTAATCAGTGTCACGTGTGGGATAAACTCACCAAAATCAAGGTTCATTTCCTCTGACAATTCTCGAAGATACGCATTCTGCTTATCATCAAAGACCAGGCTGACTGACGCCATATGTTTTTCGACTGGATATGCGGTTTCTGCTGCGCGCATTAGTTTTCTCCTTCTTTTACTTTCTCCCGAACCTTCTGGTCAATCTCCGCCAAAACCTCAGGATGTTCTTTCAAATATAGCTTGGTTTTATCACGGCCTTGACCAATGGTCTCGCCGTTATATTTGTAAAAGGCGCCAGATTTTTCGACAATGCCGTGCGTGGCTGCCAAATCCAGAATATCGCCAGTTTTAGAGATGCCTTCGTTATACATAATGTCAAATTCAGCGATGCGGAACGGCGGCGCGATCTTATTTTTCACCACCTTGATCTTGGTACGATTACCGAGGATATCGTCACCAACCTTGATCTGCCCAATCCGGCGAATATCCACCCGCTGCGAAGCGTAAAACTTCAGCGCGTTACCGCCCGTCGTGGTCTCAGGATTACCAAACATCACACCAATTTTCATGCGAATTTGGTTAATGAAAATCACCGTGGCTTTCGATTTGTTGATGATGCCGGTCAGTTTACGCAGCGCTTGGCTCATCAGCCGTGCCTGCAAACCCATATGCGAATCACCCATGTCGCCGTCAATTTCTGCTTGCGGTGTCAGTGCCGCCACCGAATCCACCACGATCAGATCCACCGCATTTGAGCGCACCAAGGTTTCGGTAATCTCCAGCGCCTGCTCACCGTTGTCTGGCTGCGAGACCAGCAGGTTTTCGGTGTCCACGCCTAGGCGCTTGGCATAGCTCGGGTCAAGCGCGTGCTCAGCGTCGATGAACGCCGCCGTGCCACCCTGCTTTTGAATTTCAGCAATGGCATGCAGCGTCAGGGTCGTTTTACCGCTAGACTCCGGACCATAAATCTCAATGATACGACCTTTCGGGTAACCGCCGCCCAGGGCCAGATCGAGGCTCAGCGAGCCTGACGGAATCACTTCAACATCAACTTTATGTGCCTCACCGAGTTTCATGATTGAGCCATCACCAAACTGCTTGGTGATTTGATCCATAGCCAGGCCCAGCGCTTTTAACTTGCCGTCATCAGCCTTTTTCTCTGGTACCTGAGCCGTGCCAGTTGCGGCGTCTGTTTGATGTTTGTCATCGGTTTTCGCTGTGCTAGCCATACCTCTCCCTCCATTATCTTATGCTGTATAGTATACCATAAATCAAGCGCCTACCGCGAGCGGTGAAACTTTGCTATAATGGAATCGTATGAAACGACAAGCAGGCTTTACGGTGATCGAGGTGCTGGTAGCGATTATATTTCTCGGCGTAGCCACGGCGGTGGCGTTCACCCAGCTGGTGACGATCCAACGCGAGCACCAAAACGACCGGAAAAAAACCGCTATCAATGCCATGCATTACAGCCTCGAAGAAGCCTATTACAAGCAGCACGGCTCTTATCCGGAAAAGATTACCGACGAGACACTACCGACCATGGACAAGGAATTACTCAAAGATCCGAGTGGTAAAAAGCTTGGCGACAATGGCAGCGCCTATCGCTACGAGCCGACTAATTGCCACAGCGGTAAATGTAGATCATATTCGCTCAGGGCCATGCTTGATGGTGAGGCGGATTTCGTCAAAGACAGCCGCCACAAATAGCTAAATCATAACCAAACTAATCGTAACAGACTGGCCGGCCGTTTTTGAAGGCTTCAATGGCGTTGTTGAGGATGGCCACTTGGTGCTTGGGATTGGCCACGTAATGAAAAATATAAGTCGTCTCCTCACCCTCAGTACTGAGGCGAATGGTACCGTAGTTAAAGATTGTCTGGGCGATGCCGGCCTGGAAAAAGCTGGCATCCTCGATACTACCGAGGCTGACTGTTTGCTCGTGCCGAACGAAGAGGCTCTGTTGGATTTCCTGGATGACGCTTTCATTAGTCATGAAAAAATGATTTTGTAGATACACCCACAGGGTGATCGCGCCGCCGAGCACCACCAAGGCAACAAGCAGCAGCGCAATACCTAGCACTGCTCCCGGATTCACCGCCGGAAACAGCGGAATATTAGCGGTCAGCGACGAGAACGAGGCCGCAAATACCAGCAGCACGACGACCAACAGGAGGGTGATGGCTGTAGGAATAACCATACCGATCGGGTGACGCTTGATGTCGAGGATGACATACTCGCCTTCGCTGAGATTGAGCTGCGGATAATCACGAACGGACTGGTCGTGACGCGCCTTGGTCTCTGGGCTGACTGCGGGAACGGTCGGCTCAATCGGCCGCGCAGCATGAATAACGTTCGGCTCATTTGCGTACTGGGCACGGATCTGCGGATTGAAATTCTGCCCTTCAATCATCTCTGGCTGGATGGTGACGTGCGAGGTTGGTTGTGGCTCAATCGGTAGCGCGGTCGTCACCGGTGGCGGTGTCGCGGCAGCCGGCGGATGATGATACAACGGCCGACCGTCAGAATCATACGCAACCGGCTGGGTATAGTCAGGCTCAGGGTTAGTCTGGTTCGGATTCATTAGTTCTAGTATAGCATATCGGCCGGATTATGCGACGTCACGGGCATGTTTTGTCCGATTGTTATGACGTGGATTACGCTGCGCCACCCGCCGCAGATCCTCGTGCGCATCAAACTCGTCAATAATCTTATGCCCCAGTATCCGCTCAATCACGTCCTCCAGGCTGACGATACCAACCGTCTCGCGAAACTCATTCACCACGATGAACAAGTGATGCCGCACTCGCAGAAACGCCGCCAGCGCGTGTTGCAATGTCTGATCCTCGCGGATATAATACACCTTTTTCTCCATGACGGTTCGTGCCCGCTTGCTCGTCGACGAACGGTTAATTGTCAATAAATCCTGAATGTATAGCATCCCTACCACATGATCAATATCACCCTTGATGACCGGAAAGCGGCTATGTCCGGTCTTGTGCAGCGCATCCAATACCAGGGGCCCTAATACCTCGTCCTGATCCACCGTATCAATCACACTACGCGGTGTCATCACCTCCTTGACCGGCACCGTATCAAACGACAGCACGCCAATGACCATCTTTTTCTCATCCTCGCTAAGCGCCTCACCCGCCTGCTCGACCATAGTGACGAGCTCTTCTTTTGACTCAATATCATAGCCGTCATTGGGCATCGGTGCCACCGAGCGAATCATCGCAAACAACGTCGGAAACTTCTCGATCAGCGCCAAAATTCGCCCCTCATACCGCTCGTAAAGCCGCTGGGAATATTGTTGCCATAGTGAAATCCGCGCCAGTGCTCCTGCCTCCAATGCGATGGCTAGCGAAATGATAATACCCAGTAGCCAATGAAACAACTCCACACCGATGACACTGAGCGTCACCAGCAGCACCGCTGCGATCACCCGCTGCAGCGAAAAAATATCCCGCATCAGCGCATGTCGCTTCAACAAATGCTGCGCATCCTGATCACCGCGGCGCGCTCGCCGCTGCAGCTCAAACTTACTGTGTGACGAGGCCTGCGGATGGACACCCATCACGATGAGCAGCAGCACGAGGATTACGACATACAGGATTCCTAGCAAAATATCGCTCATGCTGTTCATTGTATACTTTTTATGCTATAATAGCCAGAGTTAATTTGGAGGAAATATGAACGGAAAAACCTGGGCTATCTTTGCAATCGTTGTCGCGGCTGTCGTCGGCGGTATGATTTATCTGTCAACACAGAATCGTTTGAACGTTAGTGATATCTCAAATGACGCAGCTATGCGCATCATACCGGCCGAAGCGCGCACTGGTGACATCAGCGAGCACACTATCGGCAACACCAATGGCAAAGTTGTGATGATCGAATATGGCGACTACCAGTGCCCGGGCTGCCGCACCGCTGCACCAGAAGCCAAGCGCGTGGCCGAGAAATACAAGGATCACGTCGCGCTGGTCTTTCGTAATTATCCGATCCCGTCGCTCCATCCAAACGCCCGAGCGGCAGCGGCGGTCGCCGAGGCAGCTGGGCTGCAGGGCAAGTTCTGGGAAATGCACGACCTACTCTACACCAACCAAGGCGCATGGAGTAATGCCCGCGCCAAAGAACGCACCGACGTCTTCAGTAGCTACGCCAAGCAGCTGGGCCTGAATGTTGATAAATTTAATGCTGACCTAGCCTCCGGTGCTGTCACAAAGAAAATTGACTTTGATGTGGCGGTCGGGCGACAGTTACAAATTGATGGCACACCAACCTTTTTCATCAATGGCAACAAGCTTAACCTCGGTGACGCTAGCTCTATCGAAAACGCCGTCAAAGACGCCCTGAAAAAAGCCGGTGTCGCAGTTGATGAAGCAAAAAAATAACATCAAATTGATCAAAAGCATTAACTAGTGTCCAAGTAAAAATCACCCCGGTGCCTGTGGGGTGATTTTTATGCCGTCCCTTTTTAGGACATGCGCACTTATTGTGCTATGTATGTTTGCCATTTGGCAGGCACCACATCCACTGCGACCTTTTTGCGTCGACTCGTCGACACAACATTGATTGCTATTGGCATGTGTTTCGTACTCCTTTGTACTAGTGCAGCCTCACGCGCTTCGACCTTTATTGCCCACTTTATTTATAAGCAGCGACATGCTTCGGCGCGAGACACATCAGCCATGATAGCAAAGACTGATACGAACGTCAAGCAGAAGCTACCTCTGATCTGAACCCTGATACCAGCCTCAAAACAGGCGCAGCCGCTTGGCGAAGATATATACAATACCGATGAGCAGCACCGTAAACCCGGTAATCACCGGATAGGCCCACGCCTCGCCCTGAAACGGTAGGGCAATGTTCATGCCATACATACCATAAAACACATTCGGGATGGCCAGGAGAATGGTGATGGCGGTCAAGACTTTCATCCGCTGGTTGAGGACATTGTTGGCAATGGTTGAATAGGCGTTCTGGATACTGGTGATGGTCTGGCTGTTGGCGGTAACCATGACCAGTAATTGCTTGACGTGCAGCACCAGATCACCCAGCGCCTCGAGGTCACGCACCGTGAACAGGCCACGACGATTGAGCGCTAATTGGCCGAGCACGCTCGCCAGCCCCTCGAGACTCGAATGAAATTCGTTGAGGCTATCTTCGATGGCCACAAACTCGATAAAGTCAGCGTTTTTCACCTCGTGGCGCGACAGCCGGTGTCTGGCGGCAGCGATATTACCAGCAAGGTCATGAATCTGTTGTTCGTACGCAGCCACCGCACAGGCGATGGTCGCTGCGAGGAGCGCACCAGGCTTATCGGTCGTGGTCGTGAGAAACGGCTCGGCGGCTTGTGGCGAGAAATTATTGGCAGGATTAATCGTTACAAACTGGGTTTTCGACACAGCAGCCAGCAGCGGTGCGGTTTTTATAACATCGTCTCGAACAAGCGGCAGCCGCACAAAGACATACTCAATGCCGCCGCTATATTCCATCCGCGGCAGCTCGCGCACATCGGCCGCGTCACGGACGATATTTTCATCGAGGCCGAACTGCTCGGCCAATTCATCTGGACATAGCGTACCACTGACATGTGCCCACACGCCACGATGAAACTGATGTGTCTGTCCTAACGAATCGCTCGAACATCGCCGCTCAAAGTAGCCCACCGTCATGAGAAAATTATACCCCAAAAAATACCACTCTGGCAATTAGCCGCGCAGTCGCTTTTCCCTGACCGGCATTACCGCAATCATCGCAACAACCATCAGCCCTGAACTGATCAAAAATACCTGATGCAGACCATCGGTAAACGCATGGAGAATGACACTGGTAAATTCATCCTGCTGCCGGCTAAACTGCTGTTTTGCCTGGGCCTGAGCCGGTGCTGGTAGCCGCTCAAACTCTTGAGCTGCCGCCTTGGCAATCGTCTCTTTTTGAGCATTCAGCCGCAGCAACACATCAGCGTTCAGCTCACCAGATAGCATCTGCTGGGCAGCCGGTGAGCGCTGTAAACTCTGAATATATGGCAGCTGATGTGGATCGCCAACATGTGCTAGGATGCCAGCGGTTAATATGCCCGATAATACTGCCGCACCAATTGTCGAACCCAGCCCACGGAACAGCTGCACGCTGGACGTCGCCGCACCGAGGTCTTTTTGCGTAAACTCATTCTGCACCGCCAAGGTCAAGATCGGCATCGCCGCGCCGAATCCAAGCCCAACAAATACCGCCACGATAGCTTCGTGCCAATATGGCGATTCTGGCTGTAGAATTGTTAGCACGGCGACACCGACCGCCGTTAGCCCAAAACCGGCCACTATCCAGTGTTTATATGCACCGGTTTTAGCAACCAGCCGACCGATAGTTATCGAGCTTGTTATACTGCCTGCTACCATCGGTAGCAGCATCAGCCCAGCCTGCGAGGCAGTGGCGCCAAACACCTGCTGATTGAATTGTGTTAGATATAAAATCGCCCCCATAAAGGCCGCGCCAAACAGGCTAGCCGCCGCCATAATCAAACTATATGTCCGATTGGCAAAGAACCGTAGCGGCAGAATCGGCTGTTTGGCTCGCCGCTCGATCAGCACAAAACTCAGCGCCGCCAGTACTGATATCGTCAGCAGCACACCCTGAATCAGCACTAGGCTAACACCACGCTCGATTAGTCCCTTAAAGATCATCTCTGTGTTGTCTACCGCCAGCACCAGTGTCGCCAGAGCAATGGTGATAAACAGCGCGCCGAGGTAATCGGGCTTGTGCGTGCGGTCATGCTTGATCTGCGGGCAGTAGCGAATGATGAGTACGGTAGCGATCACGCCGATCGGCACATTGATCAAGAACGTCCAGCGCCAATCACTGACCATGCCAAATAGCGACACACCATCTGTCAGCCAACCACCGATTAACGGCCCAGCTACTGAACTCATCCCAAAGACCGCACCAAACAGTCCTTGCCATTTACTACGTTCCTTTGGCGGAAAGAGGTCGCCGACAATGGTAAAGGCGTTTGCAGTGATGATACCGCCGCCGATGCCCTGTAGCGCCCGCCACGCAATCAACCACTCGACCGTCGGTGCCAGACCACTCAGCAGCGAGCCGATGGTAAAGATACTCACCCCGGCGAGCAGTAGCGGTTTGCGGCCATACATGTCGCTCAACTTACCAGCCAGCGGTACGGTCACCGTGGTGGTCAACATGTAAGCAGTCACGATGAAGCCAAGCGATGAAAAGCTATTAAATTCCTTGACAATCGCCGCCAGCGCTGTCGAGACAATGGTCTGATCCAGCGCCACCAAAAACAGTGCGCTCATCACCGCACTCATGACGATTAATTTATTTCTGATCGATAATTCGTGTAGCATTGTTACCTTTCACGTTATTCAAGTATCAGCAGTCCATAAATGTAAGAACTCTCCAACTACTCAGTACGGTCTACCCTACACCCAAGTGTAGTATTTTACGCCGGACGGGCGGTGGGTGTCAAGCCGAGCTGCCGCAAGTGACACCGTGCCGTGAAGCCTATCACCCAAACCACCCCGATACCTGCAATGCAAAATAGCCGCAATGACATTCTACGGCAGCAGCCTTATAGCGTCGTATCCTTTTTATAATTTTTCTTAGCCTCTAGCAAGCGGCGATTTTGTTCAACTTTATCTTTGATCTCAAAAATTTCAACTGGATACTTTTCATCTAGTTTAGCAATTTTTGCAGCAACTGCTTCGGAAATATTGATATCAAATCGGTCGGCAAATTGAATCGCATAGATAATGATGTCAGCCAGCTCGCTTGCCATATCTTCTTTTGTGCCAATATGCGTGTCGTTCCATTGAAAATATTCAAGCAACTCATTGACCTCCAACGATAACGAAATTGCTAAACCACGTGAATCCTTCGTCTTATCCCACTGACGAGCACAGACGTGACTCATTACTAACTTTTGTACTTCTTCAAATGTCATGCTGTCTCCTTTGTCTATTGTCACGTCTTATAGTGCTACTGATAGCTCAGTCCCAACCCAGCCTCGCCAAAACTCTTACTTCACCAGTCGTAGTCGCTCAACCAGCCAGTCTCTTGGCAAAATCGACAAGAACCAGCCAGCGCGCGGGCCGGAGTCTTTGCCAATGAGCACGCGGTAGATGGTGGTGAAGAGCTCTCGCGGTGGCAGCAAACCACTTTCCTTGTAGGCGTAAATTGTTTGATGAAACCAATTACCATCAGCCTCAGCCGGCGCCCCGGCGATGTCGTCAGCCAACCGCCGCAAGTATTCTTTTTGCTCTGGCGAAAACTCATCGGGATGTACCTCGTCCGCTAGGCGAAACTTCAATGACTCAGGCGCCCATCGCTCCAGCCACCGACTGACATAGCCTAGTTCTGTGATGATCACTGCTTCTTCCTCATCGACGATGCGGGCGTATTCCGGACTGCGTCGCAAAATTTCTACCGTTTTTGCCGTGTCGCACAGCGCCGCTTGGTATGAAATGACCAGATGCGAGAATGGAATTGAGCTGACTGCGGGATGATTCAGCCCGTCAGTACACAAGAATAATAGCTGTTCGTCGAGCTCATTTTGTGGATGCTGCTTCATTGTTGCAAATTCGTCAACCAGCCGCACCAGGCTATCGGTCTCGTCAAAATACAGTCGCTTGGCCGGCGAATACCGGAGCATGAAATAGCGCACCACCTCAGGTGGCAGCATATCGATAACATCATGCGCGTTCACGCCGGTGCCCTTGCTGGCACTCATCTTTTTGGTATCACCAGTGCGATTGATAAAATCATACGGCACTGGCACTGGTGCATCAATGTCATAAACCTCGCGGGCGATCCGCTTGCCAGTATCATACGAGCCGCCCTTCGTCGCGTGATCACGACCAAACGGCTCAACATCAACACCGAGCAGCCACCACCGCCCCGGCCAGTCCAGCCGCCAGTCCAGCTTCACCTGCCCGTCGTCATACCGGACCGTGTGCTCCGAGTCATCGTGGCTACGATAGGTGATCGTTTTAGCATCGCTATCCATGCTGATAAACCGACGATTTTTCAGCCGACCATGCTCCATGATTTGAATTGGTGACCACTGATCGTCCAGCTGCCGGCCCGATACTTCCTGGATGGCGGATTTGGCCTTGTCGATACGGCTCAGCGAGCGCTCGATGGCCGGCACAAAAAACCCGCTCCGATACTTATCGCTAGCATAGATCACGTCCATGGTGACGCCAATTTTATCAGCACTGTCAAGAAATGGCTTCAGGCAAAAATCCCCCACGAACCGTACCGATCATCTGGCGAGGGCACCGTGCAGAGCGGCATACCCAAGTACTGCTCGTAACTAGCTGGCAAATTAACCGGTACTTTACGAAAGGCGTCCAGGTTATCCGAAACGTGAACGTGGCGCGCCCGAATGCCTGCTTGCTTCAGCGCCCGCACTACGGCGTCAGCGATAACGATTTCGCGCAAATGCCCCACATGATACACCCCCGACGGTGACGCACCCGAAGAAACGAGTACCTCTTTATCCACATTTCGAAACTGATCGACAATATCATTAAGCCACTTCATATGTGCTATTATACATCATGAATATTATTCTGCACATTAGCCCAACCATTCGCCTTATGAATATGCAAAAAGCAGTTATCTTATTCGAGAAGATCCGCGACTTGCCCTACGGAACAAGTGGTAATGATGGGGTGTGGTCGTGTTACCAAAAATGCGTGTATTTACAGCGAGAATTACAAAAAGTTGGCATAGCAAGCCAATTGTTGATTGGCGTATTTAATTGGCAGGATTTACCAATACCTGATCGTATTCTTAAACTACGTCAATGTCGAAACGAGCGACACGTTATGCTTCGTGTATTTATTAATGGACCAGTCTGCGACATTGACCCATCAGTTGATAACAAACTCGTATCAATTTTACCAATATCTCAATGGGATGGAGTTTCTAGTACGATAACTATGGCACCGCTCAAACATCTGCGAATCTACCAACCGTATTCACTACACGAGCGTATTTCGTCGCGATTGCGACATCAATTCTTCGGTTGTAATCCTGAGAAGTTTTACACTGAACTTGATTCGTGGCTAACAGCATATAGAACTAAGTCTGGATTAACAGAATAAGAGCAGGAATGGTAGCTACCCTACCGCTAACTCTCAAATTTCATTCCCACCGAAACAGCTTGATCGCGGCGATGTAGATAACGAGAGTCCAGGCGGCGACAGCACCGATTTGCGGCAGGGCCTCGATGAAACTGGCATGCTCAGTCATGATCAAACGGAAACCATCAGTAATCGGCGTCATCGGGATAAACTGGGCGGCACCGCGTAACCACTCTGGGAACATGTACAGCGGGAAGAATGCACCAGACAAGAACATCATCGGGAAAGAAAGTAAGTTGCTCAGCGGTGCGGACTGATTTTCGTTCTTTGCCCAGCCACCGATCATGAGACCCATACCTACCATCATAAAGGCCGCCAGCACCGCCATAAGGACAAAGAGCCCCCAATCGCCGCGCATATTAAACTGGAACATCAACATGCCAACGACAACCATCATAGTTAGGCTAAGCAGCGAAATAATCGTGTAGTGAATCGCCATAGAAATAATCAGCTGACCCGAGGTAAACGGCGCCGCACGCAATCGGCGGTAGGAGCCACGCTGCTTTTCGGCCGGCATCTGATTGGCCAGGCCAAAGATGCCCATACTCATTAAACTAAATGCCAACAGTCCAGTAAAGGTATAGTCAAATGGCTTCAACCGCTCGTCGCCGACCGCTTTGCCCGCAGCCTTGAGCGGTGCCTCTGGCTGGCCCAAATGCTTATTTATTTCATTGGCAATCTGGTTCATCACCGCCGTCAGAGCGCTACCAGTTTGCTCGGAACCTTTGGCGTACAGTACGTTGATTGTGCCAGTCGGGCGAGCATCTCTGCCCTCACCCTTCACTTTACCAAAATCGCTTGGTAGTTCAATGATACCGTTTAGCTCCGAACGCTTCATCTTCTCACGAGCCTCGTCCATATCCTTGACGTCTTTAATTTTAAGAATCGAGTCTTTGGCGTTATCTTTGGCACCTTTAACGAAGCCTTTGGCAAATTCCGTCTGCGAATTATTGATAATCGCGATGTCAAAGCTAGTCGATTGATTATTAAAAATCGAACCGAACACCAACAAAAAGATGAGCGGAAACAGGAAGGTAAAGAACAGCGACATTTTATCACGGATGAAACGTTTTTGCTGGGCGCGTACTTGCCCGAATACACCAGTCCAATATTTTTTCATACTAATCCCGAATCGCCTTTCCTGTTAAGTCAATAAATACGTCTTCCAAATTGGCCTGCTCGACAACTTGCTTTTTCTTGAAACCGCGCGCCAATAGCTGCTGGATCAGATTGTGCGGCGTGTCAATGGTGATGATTTTACCATTATCCATAATCGCCAAGCGGTCGCACAGCAATTCAGCCTCGTCCATGTAATGCGTGGTCAGCACGATAGTAATACCTTCGTCGCGAATCTCTTTGATCAAATCCCAGAGATTGCGGCGCGCCTGCGGATCCAGCCCGGTCGTCGGCTCATCGAGGAACAGCACCGTCGGATTATTGACCAGCGTCGACGCAATGGCGAAACGTTGCTTCTGCCCGCCTGAGAGCTGCTCGACATAGCTTTTGGCTTTGTCGGTCAATTGCACCTTGGCCAGCAGCGCGTCGGCGTCGACCGTTTGTCCGTACAGGCTGGCAAACATTTTCAATTGTTCGCGCAAGGTTAGCTTGTCGTAAAACATTGTCGATTGCAGCTGGATACCGATGATGTTTTTAATGTGCTTCGGCTGCTTAGCAACATCTATTCCGTCGATGGTCGCCGTACCGCCGTCAATCGGCCGGAGAGCCTCCAGCATCTCTAGCGTCGTCGTCTTGCCGGCGCCATTCGGGCCAAGGATGCCAAAGATCTCGCCTTTCTTGACCTCAAACGACACGCTATCGACGACATTCTTGCCATCGTATGTCTTGACGAGTTGGTCAACTGTTATGATTGGTTTGGGTTGAGCCATACAAACTCCTTTCCGCGCTCTGTTTTAGCACCGCATACCTTAGCGATAGAATGACTCCCTGCCAGCCTATCTTTAGTTAGTCATTATAACACTCTGCGTGAGGTATGCAACCCGGGAGGACTAGCCAAGCCGACACGATACCGTTATACTAACCATATGCCAAAGAAGCCCCACCTCTCCATCACGCGGCCGCGCAGTCGCCTCAAGAAACGGTACGTATTTGCACTGGTGCTGATACCATTAATCGCTGTTTGTATCAGTCTCGGTGCGCTGTATTGGCCAAAAATTACTCATAAACTTCACTCGCTGAGGGTGGCCGGCAGCATTGATCCATCGCGCGGCGAGGCGACGTTCCCGCAGATTGATACCACAAATTTACATCCGACCCGGCAAAAAATTATCAGCCTAGCCAAAACCGAATTCGAAGCACAATCCGCCGGCACCAAGTTCAGCCAAGGCGTCCGTGAAGCGTGGTGCGCCGATTTTGTGAGCTGGATCATGCAGCAGGCGGGCGCGCCGCTAAAGAATCCGCACACTGGCGGCTGGCGTATTCCGGGAACGTTTACCTTGCGCGAATATTACGAAGCGGCCGGTCGCTTCAAACCTGCTAATTCCGGCTACCAACCGCGTCCTGGCGACGTGGCAATTTACCGCAATTCACCGGTGTTTGGTGACCACACGAACATCGTCTTGAAAAATGACGACGGCGTTTTGACCACCGTCGGCGGCAATGAGGCGAACCGCATCCGCGTGTTCGTCAACCGCGATAAGCGCTACGATGGACTGCTGGGATATGGCGTGCTGGCAGAATAAGCCTATCCCGTCTGATGCGGGATCGCCTCGCCTAACCGAGTCGCCGCATTACGCCGCGTGACTTGCCGCTAGCAGAAACGCCACCAATGCATCGGGCTGCTGCTCAGCCAGCCAGGTTACGGCGTCAACGATAGCATCCTTGTTTGTGCCACCATTTTTGAGCTCCTCGAGGAGGCGCTTGACCGTCCGCTGCGTCTGGCCATCATACCGATCGAGGCGCATTGCCTGAGTGACTTGCTTGACCTGCTCGTCGCTGAGAGCAACGTAAGGCGAGACCACTTCGTGCGCATGCTTGGGACTGCGCTTGGCAGCTTCGGCTTTGCGCTGGAGGTTTTCGAGGCCTTCAATCGTTGCCCGCATCAAGGCCTCCGCCTCGTCCATGCCGCGTTGATAGGCCTGGGCGAATTCCTCAGAATTATCCCCACCTTCGGAAACGATCGCCGGCAAAAACTCGATCCGCATCACTCGGTGCATATAGGCGTCACCCATTTCCTCACCGGTCGCCATCACCTCACTCCACCAGGCAACAAACCGCGAATTCTCAGGATCATGCAGCTCGCGCATAGCCGGTAGCTGCGCTAATTTATCCTTAAAAAAGTGAATTAGTTTCTTGATGTCCATGTTGCTTTATTATACCCAAAAACAATGGTAAGCACAAGCGCCATCCCGCCGAGGATCTCAGCGCCGCTTCAAAAAATAATAGCCAATCGCCAGTGCTGCCAGCGCGCTGCCGCCAATAACCACCCAAAAGGTCACCGGACTCTCCGCGGCCGGCAAGGGCACATTCATGCCATACAGCCCGGCCACCATGGTTGGAATAGTCAGCGCCACCGTGATCACCGTCAGCAGCCGAATCGTCTCATTCAGCCGCGTATCCATCACCGCCCGGTAGCTATCACGCACATTGGTGATGGTTCGCAGCAGCGATTTACAACGGCTAATTACCTGTTCAAGGTCAATGGAGATATCTTCGACATCATCCTTGTCGTCGTCCTTGAGCCGCAAGCTGCGATTGGCAATCAGCCGCTCAATCGCCCAGTTCATCGGCAGCAAGGCGTCCAGGTAGTCATTTAACTTGCGCTCATACTCGGTCAAGGTGACGATATCACGCGCCCGCAAGGTGTGAATATCGTCAGTCGCCGCCCGCATCTGGCGATTGATGGTCGCCACCCGCCGCTGGTACTGGATCGACACCGCCTCGATCATCGCCACCACCAGTTCAATCCGCCGTGATGTCCGCACCCGCGTCTTATCAATAAACGGCTGCCACAGCCGGCCCAGACTATCGCGCGACAATGTCACCACATACTCCTTGTGAATGCCGAACAAAATTGGCGTAGTAAAATCATTAAAATCATCATCCGTATCTGGTAGCCGGGCGATCAAGTACGTCCACTCATCATCAAACTCAATACGCGGCACCTCATGCGGGTCGAGCGCGTCACTAATCATGTCCTCGTCCATCCCCAGCGTCAGCAGCTCGGACACTTCCTCTTCGGTTGGCCGTTCGCAGCGCAGCCAACTACCGCTACGTAATGTCTGAATCGGTGCGATCGCCTCGCCTGTTGAATGCAGGTATTCTATCATGTTCTCAGTATAGCTCATTTGAAATATTTTGGTACCGGTTAGATGACAATAAGCTTGCGGAGGCCATCATCGAAAACCACCAGCCGAGCTGTCCGACTGGTGGTTTTGAGTGTTTATTTATATGAGAGCTAACTCTTGATGCGCGTACCGGCGGCACCGTTGATAGCGTCAGCAGTTTTTTCGAGCGAGGTAATGATCGCCGTACGGCCCGAAGCACCAGCCACAAAACTTAACGCCGCTTGGGTTTTTGGTAGCATTGACCCAGCCGCAAACTGCCCAGTATCAATATGCTGCTGCAGCTCCTCGACCGATACCTCACCAAGTGACTGCTCTGTCGGCTGACCAAAATTGACCTTAGCTGCATCAACCGAGGTTAGGATCAATAGTGTGTCCGCCCCGAGTGTGTCCGCCAGCTTGGCCGCTCCAAAATCCTTGTCGATCACTGCAGCCACGCCGCTCAATTGGCCCGACGCATCACGCAGCACCGGGATGCCGCCGCCACCAGTCGAGACAACCAACACGCCGGCATCGACCAGCGCCTTGATGACGGGAGCCTCGACAATTTCCTGAGGCTTCGGTGACGGCACAACGCGCCGCCAACCACGGCCCGAGTCCTCACGCACTGTATAGCCGCGTTCAGCCTGTACCTTCTTGGCCTCTTCTTCCGAATAGAATGGCCCGATCGGCTTGGTTGGATTTTGAAATGCTGGATCAGCCTGATCAACCACCGTCTGGGTAACGATGCTCGCTGCGTACTTATCATGCACACCACGAGTTGCCAGCGCATCGTGGATCGCTTGCTGCAGCCAAAAGCCGATCAGCCCCTGGCTCATCGCACCAGAATCTTCCAGCGGCAAGCTCGGCACCGCCTCGGTGTTAATCGCTTCCTCGTGTAGGACAATGTTACCGACCTGCGGGCCATTGCCATGGACAATGGCTACGCGGTGGCCAGCTTGAATCAGCGGCAGGAGCTGGGCGATCGTTTCGTCAGCCACTCGCTGCTGCGCCTGGGACGAGGCCTCGCCCTGACGTTGCAGGGCGTTACCTCCAAGCGCGACGACAATGGTTCGCTGCTGATTCATTAGGCGATGGCTCCGTATACCGTGATAGCTACGAGGCTAATGATCGCGAAGACCACCATAATTGGTATCGAACGTTTCAACCATGCACGGTACGACACGCCAGCTAGAGCCAAGCCACCCATCAACGAAGCAATGGTTGGTGCCATCATATTCAATAGACCTGATGCTGTTGCAAATGCGACAACGATGATCTCCTTGCTGGAGCCGACTAGGTCGGCCACTGGCGCGATGACTGGCATAGTTGCTGCCGCTAGGCCTGATGATGACGGAATGATAAAGCTCATCGGCAAGTAGAAAATGTAGGCCAGAACGCCAACGAGACTACCCGCACCCTTCAGTGCAGATTCACCCCAGCTGATGATCGTGTCTTGGATCGCACCATTCTGCATCACCACGCCAACACCAGCTGCTACTGCGATGATCAGCGCCACACTCAGTAGATCGGCTGTACCCTTCAGGAAGGTGTCAACAACGAAGATTTCCTCTTTCTTGAATTGGCGATAATAAATCGCTGCGATGACTAAGGTTGACAACAGGAACAGGGTCGAGATCTCGTTGAAGTACCACTCACCAAATGGCAAGACATGATCGAGACCCAAGATAGCACCAACGACCGGTAGCTCTGCAAACCATTTATGGATATCGGCGAACAACGTAATCCCCCAGTTGCCCCACGGGATCAGCGAGATGATCATCAATAGGAAGGTGACGCCAAAGACCGCCATCACTGCTTTACGCGGACCGGTAAATTCTGGCACGTTGCTCATATCAAGTGCGGTGGTGGCTGGCTTATACCGAACATCATCTTTATACTTACCAGCCTTTACCTTTGAGGCATATCGCATGGTGAACACGATAGCCGCAATCAAACAGAGCAGTAAAATTATTGATTGGAGACCCAACACATTACCGAGTGGCACGTCAGCCGACTTGGCAGCGATACCAGTTGAAAATGGGTTTAACGTTGAACCAAGCACACCAGTACCAGCACCCAGCACGATCACCATCACCGCAGTCATGGCGTTATAGCCAGCCGCCATCATGATCGGCACCACCAGCGCGTAAAACGCCACTGCCTCTTCCTGCATGCCGTAGGTGGTACCACCGATAGCGAAGAACGTCATGAGAATTGGGATAAGCCATTTCTCCTTGCCCTTCATCTTGCGCAGCATGGCACCGAGCGTCGCATCCAGCGCACCAGTTTTCATCGTCACCCCGAGGAATCCACCGAGGATCAACACGAAGACGATGACGTCAAGCTTCTCGCTCATGCCCTTGATCGGCGCAAGTGCTGCATCCCACAAACCTTGGCGGGAGTCGGTGGTTGTCTCGGTGCCGTCATCGGCTTTTTTAGTAGTGACTTTATCAGTCTGTTTATACGTACCAGCGATGCGCACTGTCTTTTCCGCATCATTTGGATCTGGTTTTGTGTTGTACACACCAGACGGGATAATCCACGTTAGGACTGCCATCAAGGCAATCACCACAAACAGCACAGTAAAGGCTGAGGGCGAGCGCAGCTTTTTCTTAATTTTTTTCATTTTTTCTACCATGTCCGGAGCCTCCTTTACTCCTGTATTAGACATCTACAGCGTCAAAGCGATAACCGCCTTGATGGTATGCATACGATTTTCCGCCTGGTCAAAGACGATCGAATTCGGCGAACGGAAGACGTCATCCGTCACCTCCATCGCCTCTAGCCCGAAATCGTCCCTGATGTGCTGGCCGGTCGTGGTCAACGCATCATGAAAGGCCGGCAAGCAGTGCATGAACTTGACTTCAGGATTGCCGGTGAGGTTCAGCATGTCGCGATTAACCTGGAAGTGACGCAGCTGATTGATGCGCTCGGCGAACTTATCCTCTTCGCCCATCGACACCCAAACATCGGTGTAAATGACATCGGCACCGCGCAGGGCTTCCTCAAAATTATCAGTGATAGTAATTCGCCCATGACTCTGATGTGCCAATTCATGCGCACGATGGACGAGACCCTCTTCGGGGAACAATTCACGCGGTGCTAAAATCCGAAAGTCCAGCCCCATAATGGCCGAGCCAAGCAGCAAACTATTGGCCATGTTGTTGCGACCATCGCCAACAAACACCAGCTTGACACCGCGTAGCTTGCCGAGATGCTCCTCGATGGTCATAAAGTCAGCTAGAATCTGCGTTGGATGGAACTTATCAGTCAATCCATTCCATACTGGCACGCCGGCGTGCTTCGCCAAATCTTCTACTGTTTTGTGTGCAAAACCGCGAAACTCAATACCATCAAACATCCGGCCCAGCACCTTGGCAGTGTCCTCGACTGTCTCTTTCTTGCCAAGCTGAATATCGTCCTTACCGAGATACTCCGGCGCGATACCGAGGTCGTTAGCTGCCACCGTAAAGGCGCAGCGCGTCCTGGTCGAGGTCTTCTCAAACAATAACGCAATATTCTTGCCCTCATGAATCCGATGCGGCGTACCAGCGTACTTCATCCGCTTATACTCATTTGCCGTCGTTAGTAGCAACCGAATGTCACCCGCGGTAAAATCACCCAGTGTCAAAAATGATCGCCCTTTCAAACTTTGTGCCATTATACATCCTCCCGTACTAGCGGCATGCTCATACAGCGCGGACCACCACGGCCGCGGCCAAGCTCAGCACCGCTGACTTCTATAACTTCAACACCGTGCTCGCGCAATTTTTGGTTAGTGACGTAGTTGCGGTCGTACGTCACCACTACGCCCGGCGCAATTGCCAAGGTGTTTGAGCCGTCGTTCCACTGCTCACGGGCTGCTGCGATCGGATCACCGCCGCCACATTCGATCAAGGTAACGCTCGGCAGCCCCAAGGCCACCCGCAAGACATGCTCGAGATCCGTCTCATGCGTAATGCGCGGGAACGGCTGTCCCTCAACCTTTTCCAATACGAAACAATTCATCTTGCCGCCGCGGTCGCGGATTTCCGGATGAATAGTAAACTTGTCCCGATCAATCATGGTAAACACCGTATCCAGGTGCATAAAGGCGTGCGACTTCGGAATCTCCATAGCAACGACTTTCTTAAAGCCAGAGCCAGCAAACAGTTTCGTCGCCATCTTTTCAATTGCCTCAGCCGTGGTGCGCTCCGATACGCCGATGGCCATCACTTCACTGCTCAACACTAGCTCATCACCACCTTCAATTGAGAACTTTTCGTGACGATCATACCACACCGGCACATTCTTGCCGGCAAACCGCGGATGATGATCGATGATATAGCGCATAAACAGCGATTCGCGGCGGCGTGCCGGCCAATGCATCTTATTGATCGTCAGGCCGTTACCAATGGCTGCAGCCGGGTCACGCGTAAAGTACAAGTTCGGCATCGGATCGAGGTAGAATGGATAGTGATTTTTCTCAATCATATTGTGCAGCTGCTGATGCTGATCTGGCGGCAGCGTGATCTCATCCTTGCGCACACCAGCCATAATTTTACGCACCATCGCGTTCGTTGGTAGGTCCAGCAGGAACTGGCGCAATACCCTGGTAACACGGCGTGACCCTTGCTTCGAATTTGCCAACATTTCATCAACAAACTGCTCACGTAATTGATCAGTATATAGCGCCTCGGTCACCAGCTGATCGAGATACAACACCTCGACACCGTGATCACGCAATACCTGAGCAAACGCATCATGCTCCTTTTGGGCGACCTGCAAATACGGAATGTCGTCAAACAGCAGATCAGTCAAGTAGTCTGGTGTTAAGTTTTCTAATTCTTCGCCCGGACGATGCAACAGCACCGCCTTGAGTCGGCCAATTTCTGATGTAATATGTAATGGATCCATACCCCCATCCCCTTTTTGTTTATGGTTATACTAATAATATAGCATATACTAAACAGAACACAAGTATCATTCAGGGGCTAGCTCACTGCCGAATGATGGCTAACGACGACTCGACTGTCACCTGGGCCGGGTGGCACCTCAGCCACTCATCGACCGCCCGCGCCGCGCCCGGCAAGGCTTCATTAGCATAGTCATCAACGATGATAGTCGCCGTTTTCTGAAACTTGCCGTCGCAGACGCGGAATGAATCGATAATTGATTCATAAAAATCACCGTCAAAAAACGCAAAGATGATACTTTCCGGCACGTCCTCAGGAGTGGAATCAGCAAACCAGCCCTTGTGAATAGTTGGCATTTTCAAGCCAGCCTTTTTGAAATTCTGGATGAAGGTTTTGCGTGGCGCTAGCAGCTCGCCGGCTTTGAACTGCTCACCCGCAGTGCTGCTGTCTGCTTGAGTTTTTTCTGGCAAGCCCATAAACGAATCATAAACATGAAACTCACCGGTAAAATTATAAGCGTCCAGCAACCGCCGGATAAACAAACTCGTCGTGCCGACATAACAGCCAAACTCCACGATATTGCCCGCCATGCCGCTTCGCAGCACCATTTCCAGCTCCCGCAGCAGGACGCCGAGTTCTTTGGCGTCAACTTGGTCGGAAATGATGGGATATTTGGCGAGGAGTTGGTCGGCTATGTTCAT
This sequence comes from Candidatus Saccharibacteria bacterium oral taxon 488, assembly GCA_010202645.1. Lineage (NCBI taxonomy): Bacteria > Candidatus Saccharimonadota > Candidatus Saccharibacteria bacterium oral taxon 488. Next base: position 767,547 of record CP047920.1, read on the forward strand.
AACGGTTATTATAAATAGCCTATGGGCCATTGGCAAATAATGTTGCTCTTGTATGTTGATAACTCCTTACAGTAAACTCTCAATTAGAGATCATGAATGTATATGAAATTATCAAAACATTTTTACCAAAACAATTAGACATAAAGCACCTCGAGCTCCTGCGACCCGCCCTACAAAAGTCAAACCTAATTGTATATGGCGAAATTCACGGCATCAAAGAAAATGCCGATATTATCTATACCCTAGTTAGAAAACTTGACATCCAGCGATTGGCTATTGAAGCCAGCCCCACTGTACTTAACTTCATCACTTCAGTAAAAACCGGTTCTTATGATTTTTCCCTGATTGATGAAGACCTTTTTGACTCAAGCATTCTATCTCTTGAAATGATAAAAACGATAGCAATTCTTCTGCAGCAAAATCAACTTAAAGCGCTTGTTTTTATTGATACATTTTTTGACAATTTAGATGAGGACGCCATCATACCACCAAGCCCGCAAGAACGAGAAGAACAACTAGCTAAGAATATCCTCGGAATTGACGACCCTCTACCAACATTATGTATTATGGGACAATGGCATACGCAGCCCAAAGTTGTTACAGATGGCGGAACACGACATGAATCAGCATTATATCGCCTGAGAAAAACAAAACCAAATGTACCGTTTATTCACAATATCTATCGACAAGGGCAACTATTTAATGATGGAATGGTGATTGAACTATCAGACAACCCAGCAGTATCGTCTTGTTACGAGATTGTCCAGAAAACCGATATTGATTTTGACCTTCACGTACCCGAAGCGACAAAAATATCACTATGCTAAAATTATAGTATGAAAATATCTAGCCCTGCGTTCGCCGAAAACGCCAAAATACCAAAAATTTACTCCAAGCTCGGCGGCAACCAACGCCCGCCGCTCGAGATCAGCGACGTGCCAACAGACGCCAAAAGTCTGGTAGTTGTCTGCCATGACCCTGATGCGCCTGGGCGCGATGGATTTTATCATTGGACGGTTTGGAATTTGCCGAGCAAAACCACTGAAATTACTAGCGAGTCACTGTCCCTAGGCGCCGTCGAAGGGGTTACCAGTTGGGGCCGTCCTGGTTGGGGCGGGCCGCAGCCGCCGTTTGGCACACACCGCTATCAATTTTACGTGTACGCGCTGAACACGACACTGGACTTACCAAGCGACACCAAACCAAAAGAGCTCATCGCTGCCCTCACGCCGCACACCATCGACCAAGCTATGCTGACTGGAAAATTTGGCGTGTTGGATATTTTGCGGCGGAGCTCGTGATTTAATTGTTCTAGAGATAATTTATTGAACACTAAATAGTATAAAAAGTTAACACAAACAAGTTGTATTGAGATGCTCTATTATATTACGTGCATGAAACTCAATAAATGCTGGCGGCAAAGCATTTCCAATCATCGTAGCAACACCAGCTTTGCCCGATCTGAACGAAAACTTATAATTAACAGGGAATGTCTGCAAAAGCGCTGCCTCTCGAAGTGTAATAACACGATCTTCCTCTGGATGTAAAAATCGACCCTTTGACGGGTTATTACATCCTCCCGTAATAGTCGGTGCAGGCTTATCCCACGCCATACGACCATAGACATCCTTAAATCCATTCGTTCGTTTATGACATTCAAGTTGATATTCTTCACTGAGATCGGTACGACTACCGCCGTCTTTTGGAATCATAGTAATAAGTCTTTTCACTTTTTCAGTAGGATTACTCAAGGCATCATGCAGTGGATCATTACTCAACCCAGCAATTGGCAGAAGTGATATAGCGTCGCGAACAGTTACTACTTTATCTTCGTCAACTTCTTGCTTTACAACTTTTATATTATCAAGTCGAGAAGCTAGCATAATCATACGCCTACGACCCTGGGGGACTCCATAGTTAGACATCTTTAATACCTTATGGTCGACGTGATAACCAATATTTTTAAGCTCTTCAATTAATCTTTTTAATCGAACATCCTTATTGAGTGCTGGTACATTCTCCATCATGATAGTCTTTGGCTGAAGCGCTGTCGCAAAACGAAACACCTCATAGATAAGCTCGTTTCTCGGGTCATTTCTTTGACCTCTATTGCGAGTACCTATCGTTGAGTAGCCCTGACACGGCGGACAGCCAGCTAGCAAATCTAATTCTCCACTCATTAAGCCGAGCTCTTCCATATATTTAATCGGGTCCACCTTTGTAATATCACTAACCTTGAGATTAACCCTTGGGTGGTTCATTTGATAACTTTCGGCGTAGGTTGGCACACTTTCAATGGCGCCAATAACATTAAAACCAGCCTGCTTTAAGCCTTGCGTTAATCCACCAGCCCCACTGAAAAGATCAATTGCTGTTCGTTTTTTCACTCTTCATCCACCTTTCGTTTTGAACTGATGAAATTACTACAACTATTGTATCTATTATCGAAAATTTTGTGTAGTCTTTGGCGTTTTAATCTTTATCGAGTACTATGTCATGTAGACCAGAGTCGTAATAGTAGTTGACAATTTCGCCGTTACTAATCAATTCAATCACTCTATCTAACACATCCAGCGGTACAATATACCACTCATTTGGTGTGTAGTTAGTACCATCTGGTAATTTCAGTGATATATTTAGTCTTACCTCGGCAAAGAAATGATGGATAAGGTGTTCTAATTTTTGAGTATTCATATTGAGGCACTTGTATCTAGCGACCGTTTCTACTGGCGCATTGAGATAGGTTGGATCATTTTGTGCATTCTTTATCCGATTTTCGACAGAGCCAGTAGTATAACCTATTTTATAGAGGTTTTGTAGGTTTTGCACTTGAGGTTCTTCACTGAGTGATCTTAGGATATAAATATAACCAGTCACTTGGTCATTGTTCGTCTCATCACTCCACTCCAAATCTGTTTGATAATTAGCGGGTACGATTCTCGCACCTTCTTTTGCTCGATAGAGCGTTCGTGCAAATGAACGAAGTAGAATATTAGACTCTGTGCCATTTTCATATATAACACGCAAGCGCGCGTTAACTTTGCCATTAACCTTGAAGTTATTGTCACGACTTTCGACATACGCCAGCCGACCATTAAATACAAAATATCTGCCTGGCAATATCTGATATTCACTGCTGATACTACTACGCAATAGTTCACCAGATATTAACCCAGAATGAACATCCTTAAACCCTTGCTCGTATTTAGCAAAGTCTCTACTTTTACGTGCCCGCGCTATATTTTCAGCTTTCTTAATATTAGCTGGAACATTACGCATAGTTAATATACCAGTTTGGTCATTAAGTAAACCAAACCTGTCACCAGCAAATATCTCATCTAGAGTTTCGGGGGCTGGCACTGGCTTTAATAGCCCATGGATATCTAGACCCTCTAGTATCTTAGTTTTATCATCGTCCAAAATTAAAGCACGAAGCCGAACACCAAGTTTGCGCTCATATACGTCAGTGGTACTCACTTCTGGGATACGACCATATTCAGCATAGAAGTCGTTGATCTCTAGAAATGCATCAGCCAATCTATCATCAGGAGTGGACGCCTGTGTTTGCAGACTGATTTTAAGTAAATCGTGTTCGTCACTATCAAAAATCCTTCTAAGCCTATCAGACATTACTACCTCCTGAAGCTATATCTTCACGTTTTTTGCGCTGTAAATAGGACAATACTTCGGCCATGCGCTTTTCTTGCTCATTTCGCGAATTAATATCTGGTTTACGGCCATGCAATTCATAGAATAAGTTGATTTTTGGCCAAAGCAATTCTGCTTCTTCTTCAGTTACATCAATTCGTGTTGCAGCGATAGCTTCTTGAATAACACGCAATACCTGAGTGGTTACAGATTTAGACAGAATCTCAAATGCTTTCTGGAACGGATTTACCGAGTCAATAAGATCAATGTTGATTTCATCAATATTGACGAACTTATCAGCCATCTTGATAAAACGCCGATCGCCCACCTCTTTTGTCTCACCATTCTTAATTACTGAATCGACCACAACTTGCTGGCGAAGCTCTTCTATCTGTGTTTCGGTTAAATCCGGGTATCGTTCACGGATGATCTTTGGGATTAACACCTTGTTGGTAACCTGTGGATCAAGATTAGTAGCAGAGGCCTTAATGATGATTTCATCCTGTAATATATTAGCCTTTAAGTCGTTAAGGTCGGTTTCGATAATTTGTTTTACTCGATCGCTGCTTGGCTCCTTGAATCCACGAATACTGATAATCCCCTTAGGACGGGTTGAAGCATCATCGCCAGTCGTCTTTGTCTTGAACTTAAAATTTGGTGCGAGTACCTGCTCCATGAGTAATGATCCCGTGATAGCCTTTAGCATATTATTAACAGATAGCTTCACTTCATCAGTAGTAGCCTCGGGTTCAGTAATTAGGTTAGTAAACTGAGCCTGCGTTTTATTGGAACTATCACGTGTACAACGACCAATAATTTGGATAATCTCTGTCAGTGATGCACGATAACCAATAGTTAGAGCATGTTCACAGAAAGGCCAATCAAAACCTTCTTTAGCCATACCTAGAGCAATAATAATGTCGACAGCGCCTATATCCTCCTTAGCGACTTGACTCAGGTAAGTTAAGGTTTTCGCACGCTTTATTTGGTCAGTATCATCCACAAGATCAGCAGCCTTGATGATCTTACCATCCTCATGTCGCTTAACGTGGATAATGCCCGTATCATCGTCTTGATAAACCACCTCGCCAATAACACTAAGGATCTGACCAACTTCCTCTATTTTATCCTTAGTCGATTCACCGCTATTAACATTTGGTATGTGTATAATAGTTTTTTTATCAGTGTTAAGCACTTCATGAATAGCTGAAGTGTATTGGCCTTGATAAAAATGGTAACCAATACCTAGTGATTTCAAATACTCATAACCATTTAGTTGATCATAATAATTAAATGTCACTGGCGAGAACTTAGCTTCGTCTTCTGGCAGTAGAATAGGTACGGCATCACCGCGGAAATATGAACCAGTCATGGCGATAATATGTATATCACTACCACTCATAACATCTCGGAGTAGACTACCAAGCCGGCTAGAGCCAACATCTGATGATACATGATGAAACTCATCAATTGCTAATACACAACCATTGAATGCGTCTGGCGACAAAGCTTCAAAAGCAAGCCTCAGCGTAGCGTGCGTACAGATAAGGATAGGATCATTACTATTCATAAATGCCACAAATGCTTCAACTTTGCTTTTTTCAGCACCAGGAGTGCACAGATTATTCTTATCGTCAACTTCCCAATTAGCAAAAAAGCCATGTGACTTCAGATCAGTTGTCTCAAAAGAAGCACCTATAGAGCGTTCTGGTACTGATACGATGATCTTGCGACGATTTTGATTGAATAGCTTATCTAGACCAACAAACATCAAGGCACGAGATTTACCAGACGCTGGAGGCGCCTTTATGAGTAGATATTTAGAGTGACGTTGCTCATACACACGCCGTTGCATTTCGCGCATACCCATGCTGTTAGTGCAGACACTATTGCCAGTCTGATTATATTCAATACTAATAACATTTACTGGCCGTTTTTTGGTGTTCATGCAGACCTCTCTTTTGATGTTATAGTTTCATATAAGTTAAATATGTATGCAAGGCGTTCCTCGTCACTTTCGAATGGTTTCTTGCGGTAGATTTTATCCACGACGCCATCAAGCGCCTGATGTGCAAGACGCAAATCATCGGGCATTTTATCTGGGTCGTACATTTCGGCAATAGTCTTTTCTGGATGATTCTCGCGAGCATCCAGAACAGCAAATGATTTTTCTTCGATATTAGCCTTTTCTATATCGGTCAATACTGGAACTGGAAAGTTGTTGTATACGATAGCAGAAGAATATCGAAAATCTGTTTTAAGTCGACCAGCTACTGCGCGTACCCACATCATATGCATGCGACTTGAGAGCAGCCCAAAAATGTATGGCTCAGCATCATAAACAGCGTTAGCGGCATCAGATATGACAGTGTCTTTGCTTAGATAGCCTATCGGCAAATACTCACGACGCTCTGAAGAAACACGAGGGACGATTATTGAGCTGGTCGGTTTATAACTAATTTGTACAAAACGGTATGGTCGATTGGCGTAGTCACGGGTGCTTTTAGCATTACTTCCAGCTCTGTTGTTAGCTACTTTCTCTAACCTTTGTTTGATGCCAGGTATCATACTTGCTGAGTCGTACTGATCACTCGTAATCCATAGACAGTATCGGTCTATGCCGCGAATATACTCTGCAGCTCCAAGATATTTCTTGATATATTTTGCGGACTCCTTTGACTCTGATAGTAGTATTCTGCGGTCGGCTGGCGACAATACTAAGAATCCACCGTCTCTTGGCATAGAACCAAACACCATATCTGGTAGATTAGATATGGAGTGATTTCGCCGATTGATAAACAAATCTGATCGACCAGCAGCAAGATATCCGTTGATATTATCTACCTGAGTCTGGACCCCTTCAGTAAATATATACTTAGGTTTTGTACTTGGATTGCGTAAACTCACAACGCATACTGTTACCCCCGCGTTATGCTTGGCATTATTTTCCCATTTGAATGAAGTGTACGCAAAACCAATTTCTACACCATACTCAAAAATCTTTGGAAACATGAGCCCTACATGTTCACCTTGTGTCACAGAGTTAGTGGCGACAAATGCTAATTGAGCATTTGAGCCAGCAATATATCGAGCACCCTTAATAAACCATAACGCAATGTAATCAAGATTTTTGGAGTATGGCTCGTCATAAAACACATATTCATAATCTCGTTTTTGGGTAGAATTTTGTAATTTTGCACCAACATAAGGTGGATTGCCAATAATATACACTTCATCATTGGCACTATTTGGACACACGTCTTGCCAATCAATTCGGGCCGCATTACCGTGTATGATACTTCCAGTTTCTTTCAGGGGTATGAGAGGCAAGTCGATGCCAAACTTTTCAGTAAACTCCATATTCATCTGGTGCTTAGCAAGCCAAAGTGAAAGGATTGCAACCTCGTGAGCGAAATCGTCAATCTCAATACCATAAAAATTTTCAATATCTACACGAGAGCCAAGCAGAGCCTGCTGCATCATACCTGTTAGCTCACCCTTCCGTTCAAGAATAGCATGCTCAAGTTTGCGTAATTCTTTGTAGGCGATAACCAAGAAATTGCCAGAACCACAGGCTGGGTCAAACACTTTTATGCTACCGATCCTCTCCAGTAGCCGCTCCAGCCTCTTATTGTCGTTAAATACTCTATCAAACTCTTCTTTTAATTCATCGAGAAATAATGGCTCAATTGTTTTCATGATATTAGGCACACTAGTATAATGCTGACCCAGACCAACCCGTTTTCCTGGGCGGATAACTGCCTGAAACATACTACCAAATATGTCAGGATTAATATCGCTCCAATCGAGCTTGCTCGAAGCTTCAATTAGCAGATCACGAGCCTGCTTATTAAACTGTGGTATCACAGCAAAGTCTTTGGAAAATAACCGACCGTTTACATACGGGAATGCCGCTAAATAAGCTGGGTAGACTGATTTATCCTCATCGTCTAATGCCTCAAATAACACCAGTAAAAACTCATGCATGTCAGAGCCGTCTTCTTGTGTGTACGATCCAACAGCATCAACAAATTGGTTCTTTTGGAATATTCCAGTATCCTCTGCAAAGAAACAGAATAGTAAACGGGTAAAAAATATCGTAAGGTTATGCCACTCATCGGCAGTCTTGTAATTGTTATGGGCAACGAGTATATCAAAAAGTTTTGCCATCTTCTCGGCAGCCCTAACATCGGCATGGTTATCAGCGATAAACTGTGTTTTCTCCATTCCCGCCCAGGGCAGAAAATATGTGTAGTGCTTATCAATTTCCTGAAGCTCAATATCGAGTGGCTCGCTTGTCTTAGTGTCTATTGCAAGGAGTTTTTTATAGTTAGTAACAATAATAAACCTAATACTATAGCGAACGATAGAGGGGCTAGTCTTTAGGTCGTCAACGACCGCATATAATTCATTGTCCGAAACGTCCACGGGTTTAAAATAGACAACTCCCTTCTGAGCGATCTCGTTAACCCTATCTTCAGCAACATTGAGCTGACCATTGCGTAGACGTGTAATGTTGGCTGGTGCTCGACCGTAGGCAGCTAGCAAATCAAATATAAAATCTTTGTTGTAGGTCAACTTATCACCAAGAGGTTTTACATTATTCTCAACATCTTTTAGTGTTATACGCATAATTCACAATATATTATATCTCAAATTACTTTACTAGGGCGCAACCGTATCACAATCCTTTTTTAGTTAACTTTGGTTGATTGATTTGTTCTTAGCTTACAATGAACTTAGCAGAAAAACCTTAACTGACCAAAGAATAACTATGTAATATTTATTAAGTTTATAAGCATCATCTATCATTGTCATCACTCAGCAAACTGACTATTATAAAGCTCAGCGTAAAAGCCGTTTTTCTTCAGCAGCTCGTCGTGCTTGCCTTGCTCGATGATGTTGCCATCGCGGACGACCAATACCAAATCGGCGTCGCGAATAGTGCTCAGCCGATGAGCGATGACGAAGCTGGTTTTGCCCTGCATCAACTTGTCCATGGCTTTTTGGATGAGCACTTCGGTGCGGGTGTCAACCGAGCTAGTGGCTTCATCCAGAATAGAAATACTACTCTTTTATCATCTAAGGCCGATGGTTTTATTCTATATACTACCCAACACTAACCCGATTGGACAAAATCACCCGCTCGGCTTATACTATTTTTAGCGTCGGGGTGTGGCGCAGCTTGGTAGCGCGCACCGTTCGGGACGGTGAGGTCGTCCGTTCAAATCGGATCACCCCGACCACGAAATTATTTGAAGCGCACGTTCACTGGCGAGAACCTCTGGCTATAAACAAAATAAAGGAGGTTATATGCAGCGACGAGTTAACGTACGCGGAATTATCGTAAGCGATCAGGGCGAGCTATTTTGCCAAAAATTAACCGCCAATAGCGGCGCGGGGCGAGAGTTTTGGTGTACGCCGGGCGGCGGCTTGGAGCTGGGCGAGAGTTTGCTGGACGGTTTATGCCGAGAGATGATCGAGGAAACTGGCATCAAACCAACCATTGGTAAGTTGCTATTCATTCAACAATTTACCGACACCAACCCCTCGTCTAAACACGGCGTTACCGAGCAGCTCGAGTTTTTCTTTTCCATCACCAACTGGCGTGATTACCAGCACGTCAATCTGGAAAAAACATCGCACGGCGTCGAGGAAATAGCGGAGTGCGGCTTTGTTGATCCGAAAACCACGCGGATTTTACCACGTTATCTGACAGAGGTTGACCTAAACTGGCTGGTTAATGAGTCGACCGACGTTCAGATGATGAGCGAATTGTAACAATCCCACCGAGACTATTTACCAAAGATTTTACTATAGTCAGTTTTCGGATAATCTATCGTGCTTAACGTACCATTTTTAGCTAACACCCCAATAATTTGCTACATATAGTCACGCCGTAGGGTGGTTATTGCATGAACAGCCGCCTCCTTAAGTGCGGGTGAATTTTCACTCGCAGACACCACTTCTCGGTAACTGCCCAGACATTTTTCTAATAGCTTCCACCTATCGGCTGGAGACTGGTTGAGCTGATTCGCCAAAACTGATATAGCGTCAATAAGTAACGACCGGAGATCACCTTGAACTGATCTATTGATATATCCTTGCGCGCGAAAAATATCCTCACCATGATCAACTTGCTCAACATAACCACGAAAACTTCTCGCATATTCAAAGTCAATATAGCGAGTCGCTGAATTATCACCATCAGAGCCCGACAGCCGGACAAGATTACGCATAAAAGCATCCTTGTGAGCAATATGTATTTTATGCAACGCAGATAATGCCAGAAGAGCATCCACTAAATGCTGTTTGATATTCTCTGAGCTCATTTCACGCCATGCAAGACCCTCAAAGTTGACCGCTTTTTCATCGAATCGAGTCATGATCCATGCCGAACGGTCCTTGGAACTACTAGGATTCCCTGCTATCATAAGTGCTTGAATTGAGAAGGGGGCCAGTCCCTGCGTACTAACATACTGGGTCATGGCGACCTCGGCAAGAGCAGTTGTCAGTGGAAGCCGCTTAATAGCAAACTCTTCCTTGGAGCCACTAACTGTTTTCGCATTTACGGTAAATGCTCCGTTGCGAGACGAGCCTTCACGTGATAAATCTCTGTGTGGCTCAGCTGTAGCGACAGGGGGAAAGTTCGGTGTAACATACAGCAATGGTTTATTGTCTAAATCAAGCTCTGGATAAAACTCCCTGGACATATGATCAACTTGCTCTGACATGTCAGGCAAAAACGGCCTTCTAGTTGTCTCAACCAAAAGGCGACATGCTGCTCCACGCTCGGTATCCATATTTGTGTTATAACATAAAATTATTATTTTGAAAATAGCTATATCGTACTACCGCATAGCCCGAATCATCTGCCTCAGCTGCTCGACCGCCCGAGCGCGGCGCTCACGTGTCCAATAGGTATCAGCGGTGGCCTTCTCGCCATCAACCGTGGTTTCCTGCAGGAAATGACCGACCACACGACCATCCTTTAGCACCGTCACGTCAGGAACATACACTCGCGGTTGGCCGTTCTCATCAGTGCGAAGATGCGGTTTTAGTTTCTCAACTAATTTTTTGTAGGTATCATCATTGGTTTCGCGGGCATGGCGAATGTCGAGATAGTAAATCTTGTCCAGCCCTTCGGCTTTGGCAGCTTCATCGACGATTGGCGCCAGCCGCTGACACCACGGACACTGCTGAAAGCCAAGGAAAATCAAGCCGCTGCCTGATTCAAATTTCTCCAAAACCTCGTCAGCCGAAGCAAAGATGAAGCGATTGTCATTCGCCACGCGAGAATACGCAGCCTTAAAGCGAGCAGCGTCTGATGGCTGCGGTGACGCTGGCGCGTGCGGGCGCGACCAGATATACCAGCCGCATATGACGATGGCAATGATACCAACAAAACCGATGGCCAAACACAGCCATGTATTCTGGTTTGTGGCTAATTTGGCATGTTTCATCTGGACCTCCTGTTATTTACTCTTGACGCCAAAAAACTTCCGCGCCCGCTCAGTCACCGGATGATCCATCACCTGTTCTGGTGGACCATTTTCGATGATCTCGCCTTTGTCCAGAAAAATCATCCGTGTAGCTACTTCGCGCGCAAACTTCATTTCATGCGTGACGATAACCATGGTCATACCTTTGGCGGCAACCTCACGAATCACATCCAGCACTTCGCCAATCATCTCGGGATCAAGCGCCGAGGTCGGCTCATCAAACAACATAATGTCTGGCTCCATAGCTAGAGCTCTAGCGATGGCGACGCGCTGCTTTTGTCCGCCTGAGAGCTGCGAAGGAAAGGCGTTGGCTTTGTCCGCCAATCCCACGTCTGCGAGCAATTTCTTTGCCAAACGAGTCGCCGCCCGGTCAGACAGTTTGCGTAGTTTCCGCGGCGCTAGTTTGATGTTGTCCAGCACGCTCAAGTTGGGGAACAGATTGAATGATTGAAATACCATGCCAACTTTTTGGCGCAGGGCGTTCAGGTCGACTTTTGGCGCTGTCGTTTCCACGCCGTCGATAACAATGTGCCCGCCGGTCGGCGTCTCCAGTAAATTCAAGCAGCGCAAAAAGGTTGATTTACCAGAACCACTTGAACCAACGACCACCACTACTTCGCCTTCGTGAATTTCAACATCAATATCCCTGAGCACGCGATTACTACCAAACTGTTTTTTGAGGTTAGCCACCGTGATAATTACTGGGCGCGCGGTACTCGGCTGCGCCACTTCCTTCACCTTATTCACTGCCATCTTTTAGCCTCCTCTCCACTCGCGTCATCACACGGGTAAATATCGCGGTCAACGCCAAGTACATCACCGCTGCAGCAAACAAGGACTGAAACGCCGTAGCGGTTTGAAAACGAATATTATCAGCGCCGCGCATGATGTCATTCAGCCCAATCCAACCGACAACTGAGGTCTCTTTCAACAGAGCGATGAATTCGCTGATCAGCGCCGGCAACGAATTTTTGAGCGCTTGTGGCAAAATCACCAAACGCATGGCCTGCCAACGACTAAAGCCCAGCGAACGAGCTGCTTCCATTTGCCCCTTGTCGACACTTTCGATACCACCGCGGATAATCTCGCCAATGTACGCACCGCTATTGATACCAAAGGCAATTGCTGCCACAAAAATCTTCGGCATGAATTGATATGAGCCAAAAACAACGTAGTACATAATCAACAGCTGGACCAGAAGCGGCGTGCCCCGAATGATGTCGACATACACTTTCCCGGTCCACGCCAGCGGATTCCAACGGCTCAATCCCCTGGCCCATGCATAGCGACCCAGTCGTTTAAATGGTCGCACCTCCGAAGTTCGCAAAAGGGCGATGATGACACCAATAGCCGTGCCTAACAGTAGTGACAAGACGGTCAGTACCAAGGTCACCTCTAGACCGTGCCACAAATAGAGCCACCGACCATCGCCAAAGATCACTTCCAGGAAATTCACGATTCAGGCTCCTTTTTCTTCATCAATTCAAGGGCCCTCGGCCCAAAATGTTTGCGAATGAGATTGTCATACCGACCGTCCTTTTTCATCTCCGCCAACACTCGGTTGACTTTTTTTAGCAAGTCGTGATTATTGTTTTTGATGGCAATCGCATAGTGCTCGCTCGACAACTCACCCGGCAAAATTTCTAGGTCTGGAAAGCCAGTCGTGTATTGAGCCGCGGGCGCATCATCCAAAATAACCGCCTCGACGCCGCCAGCATTGAGCTCTGTCAACACACTTGGCGCGGTTGGGAATTGTGACACTTTGGCGCCAGTAATTTTTCCAGCCAGCGTATCGCCTGTCGTGCCCAGCTGCACACCAATTTTCTTGCCCGTCAGTTGATGTCTATTACGAATTGGACTGCCTTTTTTGACAATGATCCGCTGCGAGGCTGAATAATATGGCTCGGAAAACAGCGCGTTTTTGGCACGCTCCGGTGTCACCGACATGCCAGCTACCGCCATGTCAATTTGCCCTGATTCCAGCGCTGGCAGCAATCCGTCAAACGACATGTCTTCAATCTTTAGGTTTTTGTTCATACTGCGGGCAATTTCCTTCGCCAAATCAACATCAAAGCCAACAATTTCATCGCCCTGTTTGTATTCAAACGGCTTAAACCCAGCATTAGTGCCCATCACTAACACCTCATCACTCTTACCAAATCCACCTTCGCGCTGCAAAATGTCAAACGCCATACAGCCAATCAACGCCACAAACAGCCCCAGGCCTATCCACCAACTAACACCAAACCCCCGATGATGCGCTTTCGTTCTGTTCATGCTTATTTAGTATACGCGCTTTGAAAAGAAATGATAAGCCCCCAAACCAGCCCACGCGCCCAGCCAAACGTTGTATAATATCATTATGAGCACCTCTCCGTCTGGCCGCGGCGCCAACAACCGCATTATCATTCGCGTGGCTATCGTCTTGCTATTACTATGTAGCGCCGTTTTCTTTGTCGCTAGCCGCTATAAAATCGTGCAATTTCGTGACGCCAAAATTGACGAGATTTTGTTTTATTTCAAGAACGGCCTGGCGGGTGGGCAGTCTAGCAGTTTCACCTCGGCCATCTGGGAAAATATCCCCTACGTCATTGGGCTGCTCATCATTTTGCTACTACCAATCATCCTCAAGCTACGCTGGAAAAAACGACCGCTCCGCTTGCGTCACCAAGCGTATTATGCAGGCGGCCTATTCATGATCAGCCTAGCACTGTTAATGCAAAGCTTCAGTATCCCCGCCTACATCATTGCCCTCGCCCAATCCTCAAAGGTCTATGACCAGCATTATGTCGATCCGCGCGGCGTTAAATTGACGTTTCCTGGTACCAAACGCAACTTGATTTATATCTACGTCGAGTCGCTGGAAAATACGCCCGCCGCCAAAGCCAATGGCGGCATGAGCGACAAATCAGTCATTCCGGAGTTAGAAAAATTAGCACTGACTAATACCTCCTTTTCACACCGAGCCTCAGGCCTCGGCGGCGCCCTGCCTGCACACGGTACCACTTGGACAGTCGCCGGCATGACCGCTCAATCCGCCGGCGTGCCGCTCAAGGACGGCGGGGTGTTCGGTGACCGCGACCGTAATGGCATGGGTGATTTTAATAAATTCTTGCCGGGCGCTTATACCCTTGGGCAGGTGCTTGAAAAAGCTGGCTACAACCAATCATTCTTCATGGGCTCAAACAAAGCCTTCGGCGGGCGCGATAAACTACTGGAGCAACACGGCGATTACCACATCATTGACCTCACCTATGCCCGAAAGCATGGTTTAATCCCACAAAACTACGAGGTGTGGTGGGGCTACGAAGATAAAAAGCTTTTTCAATTTGCCCGCGACGAGGCCACCCGTCTCAGTAAGTCCGACAAGCCATTCAACCTACAAATGCTGACCGTTGATACGCACTTCACTGATGGCTGGATGGATAAAGATGTTTGCAAGGAGCAATTTGCAGCGAAATACGACAATGTTCATTCCTGTGCCTCCAAACAAATCGCGTCCTTCGTCGAGTGGGCCAAGCAACAGCCATTTTACGCCAACACTACCATCATCATTAGTGGTGATCACCTCGGCATGCAGACGCCCTATTACGAAGAGAAGATTGCCGGTGCTCCCTACCAACGAACTGTCTATAACGCCTTCATCAACCCCGCCGTTCGGCCAACTCGCGCCATCAACCGCCAGTTTACTGCCTTTGACATGTATCCATCGACCCTGGCGGCACTAGGCGTGACGGTGGACGGCAACCGCATGGGGCTGGGTACTAATTTGTTTTCAAATCGCCAGACACTGGTCGAACAATTTGGCGGCATCGACCAGCTCAATGCTGAACTCGCCAAACGCTCAACCTACTACGAGCGGCGGATCTTGAGTGGTTCATAAATAGACGTCTCGCCCATATAAAATCCGACGAGTCGCCCCATCGGATTTAGCTATGTATTCAAGCACCTTTATGCGCCGTAGCCGTTCGGATTATTGCTCTGCCAATTCCAGGCGTCGCGGCAGGCATCCTCAATAGTCAATTCCGCTCGCCAGCCCAGTTCTGCCTCTGCCAAGCCCGGATCAGCGTAGCACGCGGCGATATCGCCAGGCCGGCGCGGCGTGATTTGGTATGGAACGTCCCGGCCCGACGCTGTTTCAAATGCTTTCACTAATTCCAACACCGACGTACCGCGGCCAGTACCGATGTTATACACCTTATATTCATCCGGCTCGCCCAAATGCTCCAGCGCCGCCACATGCGCCCGCGCCAAATCAACCACGTGAATATAATCGCGCACACCCGTGCCATCCGGCGTGTCATAATCATCGCCAAACACACTCAAATGGTCGCGCTTGCCGACTGCCACTTGCGATACGAACGGCAGCAAATTATTCGGAATGCCCGACGGATCTTCGCCGATACGGCCGCTCGGATGGGCGCCAACGGGATTGAAATAGCGCAGCGAGGTAAACTGCCAGCCCTGCCTGGTTGCCGCCACATCGCGGAGGATGTGCTCGATCATCAGCTTGGTTTGGCCGTACGGATTAGTCGCCGACAGCGGCATGTCCTCGGTAATCGGCAGCCGCGCCGGGTCGCCGTACACCGTTGCTGAGCTCGAAAAGACCAGCTTTTTCACATTAAATTCCTGCATGACATCCAGCAGTGTTAATGTGCTTTCCAAATTGTTCTGATAATAGAGCAGCGCCTTTTCCACCGACTCGCCGACGGCTTTCAGGCCCGCAAAATGAATCGCTGCGTCAATCGTCTCAGACCTAAACAACTCCGCCAGCCGCGCCCGATCACGTAGGTCAAACTCATAAAACGGCACCGATTGGCCGGTAATTTCCTCAACCCGGCGCAGGCTCTCAGCCGATGAATTTGATAAATTATCAACCACCACCACGCCATGACCCGAGGCCAGCAGTTCAATGATAGTGTGGCTGCCAATATAGCCAGCACCGCCAGTAACGAGAATGTTCATGAAGTACCCCTTTCGCTGTGATTCATGGAATAGTACTATTATAGCAGATGTGTAATATTCCTATACCACCGAAGCTGTTTACAGCGCTGACTGCCAATCCATATATCGACAAATTGTATATGTTCGGCTCGCGGGCAACACTGGATGACGATGAATTTTCCGACATCGATATGACAGCCATCACCAGCTTTCCGACTGGCGCCGAGGACTACACGCGCAAAACCCTCGAAGGTCAGTTTGGTATTATTGCGACGTACACTATTTCTCAGAACAATCATGAAATCGCCCGATCGTTTTTCCTGAGCGGTATGAGCTTGTTTCATAAACTTGACATTGGTTTTTCCTTGCCTAATCAAACCAAATTATTCCCGAACTCAACCTTGCTGTTCAACAATAACCACGCCAAACAACCAGATAAAAAGTCCGTCAAAACATGGACAGAATCGCCCCGGCAGCATGAATATCTGGATATTTTGATAGGTTCGCTGCGTTATGTCAAACATCGGTACCGCCAGGAACATTGGTCGGCGTACAAGTGCTATCACGGATTTATCGAGCAATTAGCCCAGGCGCGAAGTGCGGGTCGCCTGGCTGAAAACATATATAAGGAACTAGACAAGCAGCATAACGATGAGATCGTAGGATTGTTCTTTTCCAGCGACATCCGTAGTAAAGAGCGAATATATTACGAGTTTATCAGAGAATTGGTTGATGAGGAGCAAATTTTGCCAGAGTTTAGCGACGGTATTTTAAGGGTTTGGGAGGAGTATCTGGGCGCATCACACTAATGCCATTAAGTAGCGCCGCCAGCTCACTACCCGGCCAAATATACCAAAAGTTTTGCGGCGGACGAAATGCTGGCAGAACCTGACGTAATTGTGATAAAGAAATTGGCTGGTCGTAGCGCACCGGCGCCAGTATCTCTAACGCGCCACACCGCTTCTGCCCCGCATAATAGCGCGAAAACCACTGGACAGCTCGCTCATCCGTATCATACCCAGTGAGCCGCATCAACTCATCCAGTGGACAACGCATGACACGTCCAACCCGAAATTCGCCGACAATCGACCGCTCATCCCCTGACGAATAAACGACTACGGTTAGCTCATCGTCTTTGCTGTAGCGCGGTAAGGATTTACGAAACTCCCACTGCTTCTCACCACAAAAAATCTTCTTGGCATAGCGCGTTTGGATGGACATCAGAATGCGAATTTGGCTCATGTCTTCAGTATACGGTACACGTTTATCAGGTGGCAAATTCTGAATTAGCACTCTTGCACTGAGAGTGCTAATTTGCTATGATACTTATATCAATTATCCCCGCTCTGTCTCTTGCCGCGGCGTACATAAATACGGACTTAGAAAAGCCCAAAAATAAAAGGAGGACCTATGCCACCAAATATACAAGAAGAATTACAGCAACCGCTGGAGAAATTCGGCACCGATATCACGGTGCTGGCACGTACAGGTAAACTCGACCCGGTCATCGGACGCGATGAGGAAATTCGCCGCACCATGCAAATCCTCAGTCGGCGCACTAAAAATAATCCCGTTCTCATCGGCGAGCCGGGTGTGGGCAAAACCGCCATCGTTGAGGCCCTAGCGCAGCGCATCGTCAAAGGCGATGTACCAGCGTCGCTAAAGGACAAGCGGCTGATTAGCTTGGAAATTTCTAGTTTATTGGCGGGAGCGAGTTTTCGCGGCCAATTTGAAGAACGCCTGAAAGCAATTTTGAAAGAAGTTGAAGAAGCCGCCGGCGAAATTATTTTGTTCGTTGATGAAATTCACACCATGGTCGGCGCCGGCAAAACTGAAGGCAGCATGGACGCCGGCAATATGCTCAAACCCGCCCTGGCCCGCGGCAAACTGCACATGATTGGTGCGACGACGTTAGCAGAATATCGCCAACATGTCGAGAAAGATGCAGCCCTGGAGCGGCGCTTTCAGCCAGTCTATGTCGGCGAGCCGAGTTTTGACGACACCGTGGCGATTTTGCGCGGTTTGAAGGAAAAGTATGAAGTCCATCACGGCGTCAAAATTTCTGACGATGCCATCGTGGCGGCGGCGCGGCTGTCCACCCGCTATCTACCTGATCGCTTTTTGCCCGACAAGGCAGTTGACCTCCTGGATGAAGCGACCAGCGCTCTCAAGATGCAGCTCGAGAGTGTACCGATTGCCCTGGACCGGCTGAATAACCGCCGCTTGCAGCTGGAGATTGAAGAAGCAGCGCTGAAAAAAGACAAATCCGAGCACGCCAAGGCCCGCACAGAGGAAATCAAGCAACAAATCGCCGACCTTCGGGCTCAGGCTGAGGTGATTGACGGCAAATGGCAGCACGAAAAAGACATTCTCCAGACCGTCAATACTGCTACCGAAAAAATGGATAGTCTGCGCTCGCAGCTGGAAATCGCCGAACGCGACGCCGATCTGGCCACCGCCAGCCGCATCAAATACGGCGACCTGCCAGAGCTGGAAAAAAAGCTGGCTAGCGCCCGCCAAGAACTGGCGGCCATTCCGCCGGCTGACCGCCTGCTCCGCGAAGAAGTCACTCCCGATGACATCGCCAGCGTGGTAGCGCGCTGGACGGGCATCCCAGTCGAGCGGCTGATTGAGACTGAATCCAGCAAATTAACTAAATTAGAGGAAAATATCAGCACCCAAGTGATTGGTCAAAACAAGGCCATCGCCGCCGTGGCCAGTGCCATTCGCCGTTCACGCGCTGGCCTCAGTGATACCAACCGGCCAATCGGCTCCTTCCTATTCCTCGGCCCAACTGGGGTCGGCAAAACAGAGGTAGCCCGTAGCCTGTGCCGCGAATTATTCGACGACGAACACGCCATGATCCGTATCGATATGAGCGAATATATGGAGCGGCACGCCGTGGCCCGCCTGATTGGCTCGCCACCAGGCTACGTTGGCTATGACCAAGGTGGGCAACTGACCGAAGCCGTCCGTCGCCGCCCTTACAGCGTGGTACTGTTTGACGAAATTGAGAAGGCCCACCCTGATGTCTTTAACGTGCTCCTCCAGGTGCTCGACGATGGCCGCCTGACCGATGGCCAGGGGCGAACAGTCGATTTTTCCAACACGGTTATCATCATGACCAGCAATGTCGGTTCGCAGGCAATTATGGATTTTTCTGGCGACGATTTGTCGACACTCGATAATCAAATGCTTGAGGTGCTCAGGCAGCACTTCCGCCCGGAATTCCTCAACCGCATCGATGACATTGTTATTTTTGACCGCATTCGACCAGAGGCCATGCGAGCAATTGTCGATGTCCAGTTGAAACGCGTTGCTTGCCAAGTCAAAGACAGCCGCGACATCGCGCTAGAATTTGACGATAGCGTCCGCGACATGTTGGCCCGCGACGGCTATGACCCGGCCTTTGGCGCTCGGCCGCTCAAGCGCTTGGTACAAAAGCGCGTGCTTGATCCGTTGGCACTGGAGCTGATTGATGGGCGGATTCATGATGGCATGACGGTGACCGTCAGTGTCGCTAATGACCGCGTGACGTTTCACTAACTAATCCCTTCATTCCTAATCACGGATACCTACTTCCGTGTGGGTTGTAACCATTCAAAGTTGCACTCATAGCATGAAAAGCGTCCCAGCCGCCAACTGGAACGCTTTTCGTTAGATTACCTCCGCGAGAAAATTACTCGGTTTGGTTAGCTTCCGCCCGCGTCAGCTTATCAACCATCGGCAGGATCAAGTAAATACCGATGATTGCCGTCGCCAGACCGATACCAACAATAGTGAAGTAGGTTGGCGTTAACACTGGCTTCAGCGTCGTCGAGAATGTACTGGTAAATACTGCTCCCGTCCACACGCCAAAACCGCATGACAGAATCGAGGTGGTGAGCAGCGGCGCCACCGATTCAACCATTACCAAGCGCTTCAATTGAGCGAGACGCATACCGCTCAGCCGCAGCGTATACAGCGAGCGGCGGCGTTCCATCAGCCCGCCAATCGTCGAAACGATCAAGCTTGCCACCGCCACGAACAGCGTCACGCCGATACCAACATAGGCCAAGTCGGCAAACTCGCGAATCGTCGGATTAATATGCGGCTTTTTAGAGTCAGTGCCGCTCACCGCATAGGTCAAATCGTACTGATTGGCTTTCGCCGTCACCAAGGTGCGCAATTTCTCGATATCATTGTCTGATTTCAATGTCACCAAATACTCTTTAGCACCATTCGTATCAACCCGGTCATTAATCAGCGACACCTTCTTGACCACCGGCTTATCAAAATTCAGCAGCGCAAATTGGTCGGGTCGGGCGTTATTCGGGCAAGCATGCTCGGTATACTTCGCTAAATCCTGACAGCGAATTGCATCGCCGTCCTCGCGCGGATAGATCGTCGCCACCGACGTGATGTAAGATTTTTGCTGCAGCTGCTCCGCCATGTCGCCTGGCAGCGATCGGCCGATGACAACTGCCGTGCCGCGCTTTAATTGTGAAAAACCGTTATCTTTGACAGCCTGCGCATTTAAGCCCTCGATACCACTGGTCGCCGTCAAGTAAAAGCTGCCCGCAAACAGCGCCAGCACCACGCCGCTGACACTGCGGAAAATTGTCCGCGAATGCACCGCCGTACGCTTACCAGCGATCAGCATCGAAGCGTTATTAGCCCAGCGCGCTGCCAACAGCGACAGCTTATTAGTCAGCCAGCCGCCAGCCAGAATCAAGCCGAACATCACCAGCAGCAGCGCCGCCATCAATAGTACCGACGGCAGAGCTGATTCTTTATTAGCCGCCAGCCAATCCCGCCCTGGCTTCGACGACAGCCAAGCAAAGAACGCGATACCAAGTGCTGGCACCAGCGCCCGCCAAGCGCGCAATTTCTTTACCTTTTCAACCGAACGCGATACACCCAGCGGCGAAATCTGCGCCCGGCGCATCCGTCGCCAGTTGACAAACATCGTTAGTCCCAGCGTCAAACCGATAATCAACGCGTATTGCGTGCCAGTTAGCGCCAAATCACCAGGATTAAACCGCATACCGTCCATCTTGAACTGCTGTAGCGGTGTTTGCAGCAACCAAAACGCACCCAGCCCGATGATCACGCCAACCACCGACGCCAGTAGCGACTCCAGCATCAATATCAGCCCCACCTGCCGCTTAGTCGCGCCGATCAGCCGCAAAGCAGCATAGCGTTTCTCGCGTTGCGCAGCGCCCAGCTGCGTTGCTACTGACACGAAAATGACAATCGGAAACAGCAGAATCGTCCCGCCGACACTAAATACGATGACGGCAACCGGACCTATTTTAGCGTCCGATTTTAATCCGTTAGCATCCGTCCGATAAACATCAGCAAAGTATGATGGCTGTCCCTGAGATTTGGTAAAAGCATCGCTCTCGGCCACTTCCTCGGCGCTAGCACCGCGCACTATCATCAGCGCATCCGGACTGGCGGTATATTCGCTAGGAAGTACACCGAGATAGTTGGTATTTTTACCGAAACGTGACAAGATATTGTCCTCAGGATACTGAGCAACCGCGTCAGCCAATGCCCGTGACAGATAGTACTCGCCAGGACGCGGCGTTTTCAGTTTGGCAAACTGCGGTGATTTAGCCGTACCATACATTGAATAAGACTGGATGTACTGACCGCGCCACTTCGACGCATCACCGCGCCGGGTACCGCCAACTTTCAGCGGCTCGACACCATCAATCGGTTTTTGCGAAGGTGCACCACGACTCGCCTGATACGCCGCCGTATTAATTGCTAGTCCACTAGCACGCCCCGTTAGACCGCTAACACCAGCCGTAAAGTAGCACACCAGCACGATCCCCAGCGCCACCGCCACCGTAGTCAAACCCAGACGCGCGAATGACTGGCGACCAGACTTTTTTAATAACATCCAACTGACACTCATTTGATAGTCCTCGCACTGGCTTTGTTAAGATTTGGCTGGGTATTCTGCGCCATATTCACCGCTGCATCCGCGCCGGAAATCTGCCCGTCGCGGACAATAATTTCCCGATCAGCATAGGCGGCAATTGTCGGTTCGTGCGTCACCATGATGACTGTTGTGCCGTGCTCTTTGGCGGTTTTAATGAATAGCTCCATAACTCTCTCTGAATTCAGACTGTCCAGCGAGCCAGTCGGCTCATCAGCAAATAGTACTTTTGGCTCAATCACCATCGCCCGGGCAATCGCTACCCGCTGCATTTGTCCGCCCGACAACTCGCCAAGCATACTGTCAGCTTTACTCGCCAGCTCAACCTTATTCAGCCATGTTTTCGCCTGTTGATAGGCTTCTTTACGCTTGACGCCGTTAAGCAGTAGCGGCAGCGCCACATTATCCAGCGCTGTCAGCTCTGGCACCAACTGTCCAAACTGAAAGACAAAGCCAAAGCTGGTGCGCCGTAAAATACTGCGCTGATCATCGCTCAGTTTGTCAATCCGCCGGCCATCAAAGTCAATCTCGCCACTATCAACCTTGGTAATCGCCGCCAAGCTATGCAGCAGCGTCGACTTACCAGAGCCCGACGGACCCATAATCGCCAGCACCTCGCCCGCCTCGACATCCAAGCTGACGCCGCGCAGCGCGTGCGTTTGCCCGAACGACTTCTTAATATTTTTAGCGCTAATTATTGGTTTGCTCATGCAAAATTTCCTCCTTTAGCCGCGTTAACCGCGAAATAGTTAATTCAATCCAGCGCAAATCCGCCTCCAAATGATACAGTGCATGATCGATCAGCAGCATGTCCGACAAACTGCTATCGCGCCGCCGCGCTGTCAGCTCGCGCATCCGCTGGATGTGCGCCTGCCGTTGGTTATCCAGATACGGCGACGCATCGCCGTCTTTCAAAATCGCCAATACCGCCTTGATATACATCGTCGCTTGCAGCTGTGGTGACGGCGCCTCTGGTGATTCCAACCATGCTTGTAAATCCTGCTTACCCTCATCGGTAATTTCATACCGAACCCGATCCGGCCCACCCGATTCGCTGGTGTCGGCAATCTCTTTGACCTTGTTATCGCGTTTGAGCCGCGCCAAAGTTGAATATATCTGACCAGTTAAAATTGGCTTATCTTTGCCAAAATAACCGTCATATTTTTTCTTCAACTCATAGCCGTAATTTGACTCTTCCGCTAAAAAACCTAACAGTATATATTGAACGCTCATACTCTTACTATACACCCAGTGTTTAGTTATTGCAAGAGTTTTATACACTCGGTGTATAGTTGCTATTACAACGTCCATTCACCCTATTGACACAGCATCCGCCCCATCACAGATAGCTCACCCCACCAAACCACCACGACCAGTAGCCCACCTCGCCAGAATACAGACTATTATTCAATTTTAGCGTATAATAGGTTCATGGCACAGTTTTGCCGGGTATACCGTAAACAGCGATCGGTTAAGTCAGCTCTGTTGGGAATTGGCAAAATTCTCAGATTGCCACGATACTTACTACTAGCAGTTGTCTTATCTTTGCTTTTTGCACTCATTATTTTCTTTGCCATCAACGCTAATTTTTATGGCCCGCTGATGATGTCGCGACTGCCGATACTGGATAAGGTTGCCCTTTTGGGAACCATGTTTATTGACATATTCAAACAAGGTTTCACCTCGCCAAACGGTGCACTATTACTCATGGTGTCGACCCTCCAAGGACTGTCAATTACCGTCGTCATTTTCACTGCCAAGAAAAATAAGCGTAGTGAACAGTCGGTCACTAGACAGGTCGGGCTTAGTGGCTTGGCCTCCGTGGCTGCCGCTATCGGTTTGGGCTGTGTTCCCTGCGGCACGTCACTCATCCTGCCGCTCGTTGCCGTGTTCTTCTCAGGCGCCGCCGCAGCCACTGCCGCCACTGTCGCCAGCACTCTCGTTCTGATCTTAGCGCTACTTCTGAGCCTCTTTTCACTCTACAAATCTGGACAAATCGCCTTTATGTATACCGAGTTAGCAAAACAGGAGGAATTATGAATCGACAAAAAACAGCCGGCATAGCACTCATTTGGGTCATCCTGGGGATTATGATCACGGGAATTGTAGCACTATTTATTTATGGTATTGTCAATCGCCCACCAAATCGCCACATTGGTGACGGCAAGCCGTGGAATGAAAAAATGTCGCAAGGCTCTGCCGAAGCCAAGCACGTGTTCGTTGATTACACTGATTATTTTTGTTCGTTTTGTGCCGAAGTCGAAGCAGCCACCAACACCAATTTTTTCAAGAATGACTATATCAAATCAGGCAAAGTTCGTTATGAACACCGCGTAGTCACGCTGCTCAAGGAGGTCACTAACAACACCGAATCTGGCGCCCACGCTGCGTTCTGTGCCGCCGACCAAGACAAATATTGGCAATATACCCACGACATCGTGCCGCGCATTAAACGTGATTATTTTGACAAAGGAATTGGTGTGAAAAACGTTGCCGTGCCGCAAAAAATTCCACCGCTGCCGTTAGAATATTTCCTAACTTCTGCCAATAGTGTCGGCATGGACGAGGCAAAATTTGCTGATTGTATGACTAAGAAACCGCACCAAAATGAGATTGAGAATAATACCAAGAAAGCCCTTTCGCTTGGCGTGAGCGGCCTGCCATACATGGTAGTCAATGACTATGTCGCCAGTGGATTTATGGGCGGCGAAAATGGGCTGAAGGCAATTTTGAAAGCCGGCGGAGCGTACTGATGCCCACCAAAAAAATACAAAGTAAGCCTCAAAAATCATCGGTAAAACGACAATCAGCTCGGTCTAGTCGTGGGCCAAAAACTAATACAGCTCCTGCGAACCGACCCAGACTGAGCAGTATTTTATTCACTACACTGCTTTTACTGGTAGTGACCGCGATAGGCGTATTGTTCTACTTCCACTCCAAGCAACCACCAGCGCAGCGCCCAACGGTCTTGGAAGATGAAAAATATTACTTCACCGACTCACGCTATGCTGGCATCCGCTCCAAGTTCGTAACACGCGACACCAAACACGAAAAAGTCTCAATTGAATACCCAATCACCAGCAATTCCAAAATCAACAAGCTCATCGCCCGAGCAATTGACCGCGCCGACGGCGATTTTCGCCACACCGCCACTAATGCTCCGACATTCGACCGGCCAATGACAGAGGCGATTAGTTATCAAGTGACGCATAATAATTCGACCGCTCTGTCGATGATCGTCAATATTAAACAAGATATGCACGGCGCGCATCCGGTGTCACTAACGCATTTTTGGACGTTTGACAAAAAGTCTGGCGAGGTGATTGGCTTGGATAATTTGACTGAAAAATCAGAGGAAGCCATCAAGGCAATCGTGGCAGCTGCCCGGCACAACGTCGCGCAAACCATCAAGCAGCGCCAGCAACCAGAAGCAAATCTTGATGAGATGATCACCAAGGAGGCGTTATCGAACTTCACCATCACTGATGATGGTAACACCTTGGCTTGGCCGATTGGACAGGCGTCGCTCTTGCCGTCAGCCTACGGCGAAATGACAATCAAAGTACCGATCGCTGCCGTTGCCAAATATCTGCAAAATCCGACAGCCCGGAAACTAGCTAATATCCCCAAGCCGCCAGAACCAAAACCAAAGCCAGCGCCCGCCGCGCCGCCAGCCGCGAATTCTGGGGGTAAAGTGATCGCCTTAACATTTGACGACGGGCCGGGGCCGTACACTGCGCAGCTATTGGATATTTTGGATCAGCATGGTGCTAAGGCGACGTTTTTCTTGATCGGCAGCAAAGTCTCCGCGCAAGCCGATGTACTGCGGCGCATGCACGCGCGCGGCCATCAATTAGGCAATCATTCGTGGTCGCACCCAGAACTGCCTAAATTGCCAATTGACCAAATTGCCGGCGAAATCGACCGCACTAACGACGCCATCAAGCAAGCCACCGGCGTCACACCGGCTATTTTACGCCCGCCTTATGGCGCCGTCAATGGTGTTGTCCTGGAACAGATTCGTACACGTGGTATGTCGTCAATCTTGTGGTCAGTTGACACGCGGGACTGGGCTGATCGCAATAGCCAAATCGTCTGTTCACGCGCCGTCGCTGGCGCCCACCCTGGAGCCATCATCTTGATGCACGACATTCACCAAACGTCAGTTGGCGCCGTACCGTGCATCCTCAGCGCGCTGAAGCAGCAGGGGTATTCGTTTGTGACCGTGCAGGGACTACTCGGTAATATGGCGGCGGGAGCTGGGTATCCGTAGAATCGTAGCCGGATATTAACAATGTAGCTGCGGCAACTACTCTGTCTTATCCACCTCAAAAACCTTATATTTCGAAGCTACGCCGCGCAGTAATTTTACCTTTGATACAGCCACGCCAAAGTATTTTGCTAGCAACTTCGCCGCCGCCATATTTGCCCGCCCTTCAATGGCTGGAGCCTTGGTGTAAATCGTCAGCACACCATCGTCACCAACCACCACTTCTTCGCGGTGGCGGGAGTTGGGTTTGAGGTGGATAGAGATTTTCATACTTAATCCAGCAAACTCGCTCCGCCAGCGTCATACGCCGCGCGCTTATGACTCCACTCGTTACCATAGCGCTTGGCCTGCTCTAATACCATGTCAGTTGCCAACGCCTGCTGATCTGGCGGGTAGCCATATTTTGCCAGCGTCTTTTTGACGTTAACTTTCAGTTTTGCCTGAACATTCCTGCGCTCTGCCCAGTCAATCGTAGCATCACGACGCACTTGCTCTAGCAACACTTTTGCGATATCGCGCAGTTGCGCGTCACCCAGCACTTCACGGGCACTGCCATTTTCAACCAGCGCATCATAAAAGATAATCTCATCCTCGCTGAGGCCATCAACTGCGCCATTCTCAACAGTCTGGCGAATTTGCTGTCCAATGTTGATCAATTCCTCAATCACCTGTGCCGCCTCGATCGTCCCATTTCTATACCGCGTCAAGGCTTGATTTAGCAAGTCAGAGAACTTCGTATCCTTGGCATAATTTCGCGAAAATCGTAACTTGATTTCATCAGCCAGCAGTTTTTGCAACGCTTCCACTGCCAAATTCTTGCGCTCCATGTTACGAATTTCCGCCAAAAACTCATCGCTCAAAATTGACAGTTCCGGCTTTTCTAATCCCGCCGCCTCAAACACATCAACCACACCGACTGGCGCAATCGCTTTATCGACAATTTGTTTCAGCGCGCTGCGATACTCGGCGTCAGTCACCACCGCCGAGCTGGACACTTTCTCCAGCCGAGCTTTCACCGCCTGAAACAGCGCCACTTCTTCGCGAATTTCTAGCGCCTCGGGCCTGGGCATGACCAACGCGAATGCTTTACTCAGTTCCAAAACATGCTGCTTCAGCCGCTTCTCACCGTCTTCCAACCCTAAAATATATTCCTCGGCATCCAAAATGATTTGCAGCTGCTGGCTAGTTGGTGCGGTAAAATATCGCTGATAGTCAAAGTTACCAAACAAATCGCGTACCACTTCATAACGCATCTGCATCTGCGCCACCGCCTCAGCAATATCAAGTTGCGGTGCGCCTTGCCCACCACTTTGCGTATAGTCAGAAATAGCATCGCGCAGCGCCCCTGCTACACCCAGATAGTCAACCACCAAACCGCCGGTTTTTCCAGGAAACACTCGATTTACCCTGGCAATTGCCTGCATCAAATTATGACCCTTCAGCGGTTTATCCAGATACATGGTGTGCATATTTGGTACATCAAACCCTGTCAGCCACATGTCGCACACAATCACCAATTCAAGCGGATCATTTGGATCCTTGATGCGCTTTTCGATCGCCTTTACCCGTTGTTTATTACGAATATGCGGCTGCAAATGGTCAGGGTCGCTAGCACTACCGGTAATAATCACCTTTACCGCACCGCGTGCGTCATCGTCACTGTGCCAATCCGGCCGATATGCCACAATTTTTTCATACAAATCAGCCGCAATACTGCGGCTCATCGTCACGATCATACCTTTACCACTCAGTACATCTTGCCGGGCCTCAAAGTGCTCAATAATATCCAAAGCGATCGTATTCAGCCGCTCGCTATTACCGACGATGGCTTCTTTTTGTGCATACTCGGCCTTCAACGCATCCTGACGACTCAGTTCTTCGCCCTCCAGCAAATCATCAACTTCCTTATCCAGCCACTGCCGCGTTGCCTCGTCCATATTCAAATCAACCAGCCGGCTCTCATAATAAATCGGCACCGTTGCACCATCTTTCACCGCCTGCTCGACATCATAAATGTCGATATAGTCGCCAAACACTGCTGGCGTTGACTTATCGTCCGTTTCAATCGGCGTACCTGTAAAGCCAATATAGCTCGCGCCCGGCAAGGCATCGCGCATATACTTAGCATAGCCATACACCAACTGAGCATCACTGGCTCGGACATGTGCCTTCAAGCCATATTGACTGGTGGGCCTCATCTGCCATCACGATGACATTACGTCGATCGGTCAAAATTGGCAATTTATCCTCGTCATCCTCAGGCGAGAACTTCTGGATTGTTGTAAAAATAATTCCACCCGCTTGGCGCTGCAGTAGCTTCCTGAGTTCACTCCGTGAATCAGCTTGCTTTGGATCTTCTCCCAGCAGCTCGCGACAAGTGCTAAATGTACCAAATAATTGACCATCAAGATCATTACGATCCGTCACCACCACGATGGTCGGGTTATGCAAATCACGCGATTTCATCAGCTTGCCAGTATAAAACACCATACTCAAGCTCTTGCCCGACCCTTGCGTATGCCAAACCACGCCAGCCCGTTGGTCACCGCGTTCACTACTAGCTGCCAGCGTCCGATCAAGCGCTTTATTCACCACCCAATATTGATGATAAGCGGCAACTTTTTTGATTAATTTATCGCCATCGCCCCGCTCAAACACGATAAAATTCTGCACCATATCCAGCAAGCGTTCAGGCGTACACACACCGCGCAGCAATACCTCCAGCATCGGCACGTTGCCAACTTCCTTCTCGCCGTCAATCGTTTTCCACGGCATCATTCGCTCCAGCGGACTGGTGATCGTCCCCATTTCGGCTTCTAGTCCATCGCTCGTTACGCATAATTCATTAAAGCGGAACAGATCACTAACCTCTCGCTTGTACGTCTGAATCTGCTGATATGCCGCCGCCAAATCCGCCTTCGTATCGGCCGCATTTTTCAGCTCAATCACCACCAGGGGTAACCCATTCACAAATAGCACAATGTCCGGCCGGCGATTATAATCGCCCTGCAGAACCGTCAGCTGATTGACCGCCGCAAAATCGTTGTTGCGTGGCGAGGTAAAATCAACCACCCGCACGATATCATGTTTCACTTCGCCACTTGGCGTGCGATACTGCACTGGCACGCCTGCTACCAGTAGTTGATGAAATTCGTGATTATTCTCAATTAAACTTGGTTTACTAATCTGCGTTAACCGCCGCATCGCTTCCTTCAAGGCTGGTTCTGGAATGTGCGGATTGAGCCGCGACAAAGCACTATATATCCGCCCAGGCAACACCACCTGCCGCAGCTCACGCTCAGCCATAGCACCATCCGGACCAATATCCGGTCCGTGCAGAATTTGCCAGCCGAGATTAGCCAGAATATCAAGCGCGTATTGTTTGATTTGAGATTCGGTCATAGATATTTATTAATCATTACCAGTCAGCTACATTCTAATTTTATAGCCATTGTAGCACAAATCAAACATGACCCTAAGACATCTTTACCACAGCGACAGCTTTGGCAGCTATACTATACGCGCTCAAATTGTTTACATCTTGCTCACTAATAACGATAGGCGGCAAATCTTCTGTAGATTCTGACTCCAGAATAATCTGCTGGTTCTTAGCATCCTTGCGGAATTTCTTAAGATTTGCTGCTCCACCAATAATCGAAATGACATGATCACCATCCTTTGGACAGTAATTATCTTCCTTCCGAGCGATGATATAATCTCCATCATCGACCGATCTACCCCCAATATCAGCCTTATTCATAGAATGGCCAGAAGCCTTCAAGGCAAAGAGATTATGAAAATCAGATATAGAAACAGTGCTAGGGGTTATTTTTAGATACCCTTCTATCCTATCTTGAGCAAATGTCAAAGCCTCACCACAGTTAACATACCCATAGTAGGGTATGTTAATCATCCCATCTACCACTTGGTTATCTTTTGGTTTAGATATCGTGCCTGTTTTATAGTTCTTAACCAGTTTTCCTTTTTTGACAAGTTGGTCTATAGCAAATTGAACCTTGTATGGATGGTCAATGTCAAGTGTCTTAGCTAACCTGTAATACGTATGCGTACTTAGGTTAACTGTTTCAGCTAGGTCAAGAAGCTTTTTTTGTACTTCATTCACATTAACACTATAGCAAACATTGCTTAATCTATCAAGTGAGTTGCTTATTTTACTTGCTCCGCTACATATAGCGTTTTCATGCTTGGCAAATAAATCGCGATGTGCTACCATAGAACTAGTTATATACCTAACGTAAAAAAGGGGGTATATAAAAACACCAGCTGGTAACTGGTGTTTAAGTACATATGTAGACCGGCAGTCGTATATATGTGCTTCTCATCTTACCATAAATATCAATAGTAAACTAGGCTTAGACCTGGGGAAAGACGAGAAGTTTTATGAATAAACTTACTCTTGGGGACTCCGTCCTCAACCTACAAATACTAAAACAACACACGACCGTGGTCGTCGAGCCAACATCGCAAATGGGCGGGACATATGACTCGGCTGAGATAACGACTGTTTTCACGGCCAACAACGACCAAGAACGTGAGATAGAATTCATCCTACCCTACTCAACGGTCAAGTTCAGCGCATCAATTGCTGTTATCTCAGCCGGAGAACAAGCCTATAGTGAGCGGATAGCACAAGTGGGTCGTATAAAAGGTGATCTATCTAGGATCAAGCCATACCTACAAAAGATCGGCCTGTCCGAGGACCAATACGATACTGATAAGGAGTTAAAGTCTATAGCCAAACAGTTTAGGGCTGGAAAGCTGAAGTTACCGCAAGGACAGGTAACTATCAAAATTCAACTGTCAGCCGTCATTGATGAAATCACTGGCGAAGATGGAGTGAAGCGCTATTCATTTAAAGCCTACTCTCCACTACCAGCGTTTAGTATGACTGGCGATGGGGTACCGCTGACACTCACGGCCCTATTCAAGGGAGACGAGGTCATCAGGCCACAAGATATTACCTACAATATCACTAATCCCTTTGGCGATGGTACGAATCCAGTAATGGAGATACCAAATCAACAACTCGGCGAAGATATTACTTTCTTCTGGAAGTGGCAAACTGACCCAGTGGTTGAATTTAGGTACCACTATTAATAGATAGATGGGTCGGAAAGAGTCGAGTATGGTCTCGGCTCTTTTCAAATTAATTTATTTTATTTTGGTTGATTTAATTGATACATATTTCCTAAATCTCCCGCCAATTCCAATTCTCCGTTTTCCCTCAATGCTTCAAGTACTTTTGCAGCAAATTGAGCAATATCATCATCTTTTCCGATATTATAAATTTGATTATTTGAAGTTAGTGTGCGTGCTATTTGCTTAATACTTTCTAGATTATAGTAATCAAATACACCGTCAATCTCGGCGACCGCAATATGTGCATTAGCAAACGAGTTAACCTCTTCTAAACTTATTAATGCCTCATTGATATCTTCACCAACAGATGATATTGGTTCGCGCGCAGTTGAGTCAGTTAGTAAATACAAATCCTCATCATTAAAATATGCAACAATATTCCCTTCATGGTTTAACCATATATCGTCAGGCTGCTTATTCATCAAAACGGTCAAACCAGTCTCCGCAAGATAATCCCATACTCTTTCCATCACTCCCTCTTCTGTCAACTTATCGTCACTATATTCCCTATCGAAATCATCATAATTATCAATGATTAACACTCTATCATTTTCTTCGAAATACTCTTTTAGCCTATCATCCCGAGTCATTAAAAATATTTTACGCTCAGGATTTGCTAGTACGTATTGATCAATTGTTTTTGCGATAAGCGTGTCTTTAAACCCCTTATCCCCGCTCTTTTCAAACGGCGGAGTACCCATAATTGAATGGTTGTATATTTCTTTGTAAGCCTTATTCTCATCAACTAAGTCTATAATATCGTATCCAATTGACTCATCTTTTGCTATATCATCGACCAGCTGTTTGGGGTTTATATTGTCAATTACACAATCTTCTATATTTAGAATATGCCGGTGTGGATTTTTCCGGAGACTATCCTTTTGGTTAATTAGGTATTTACAGATGTGTCTGCTAATCTCATCGTAGACCACTCGAGGTAAACCTATGTCTGCTCTTCTGCTTATTTTCTCCAAATCAGAACGACCGCCTAAAAAATACTGAGCGGACCCCTTGTTTTCAACTACATTTGTATCCACAAACACTATCGGCCTTATCATACTATTTGACCAACTTTTCCTGACATCAACTGAGGCAAAAGCGTATCGCGAAGGGCAATTAAATTATATACCTGCTCATTATTATGCGATATTAAAGCCAGTAGTTCGCTAAATATTGGCGCAAAAACAGCAAGATTATTATCGTCCGGCAATTCTACACGATAATTTTCGATCATTCCTTTTGTGATAAACTTTATTACCGAGCCGCGCGAACCGCCCGTAATAAGCGACAAATCTTTCTTCATTAAAAAGTATAAAAATCCTAACAGCTCTTCATTATGGGGTATTAATACATACGTACGCTGGTAAGCTTCAAATTTACCCGTATAGTACTTAATGTTAAAGTCCCCATTTCCGGCAACCAATATAGCCGATCCATCAAAAGAGTAACTAGGTGCGTGTGAAATTGTTTGCGCACATATGAAGAATGGAAATTTACCATCCTTGATCCCAAAATTTGCATCCTTTTTACCCGTCTTAACTGGAAAGAATTCTCCCAGTGGTCTTTTCTTCCAGTTTTTAGACTCAGGATTATCGACAAAATAATGACGAAAGAGAGCTTGACCGAGCTGCTCGAGAGTTTCGTTCATGCGGCGATTAAGCTCGATTTTTTCATCAAGGCTGCCGAGAATATTGGCAATTTTCTTTTGTTGGTCAAGTGGTGGTAGCTTCACAGGATAGTTCATTATCTGAACTTTATCACCACGAGGCATTTTTGACCCACTCGCAGATGCTGTCGAAAAAGAAAAGAATCTGTCGTCAGCTAAAATATAGTATAGATACTTTTCATAAATCTCATCATTTAGTTTTCGAAAAACCAGCACATCATTCGAAGCGCCGCCGGACCTATCGGCTAACCAAATCTTTTTGAAGTAAGGACGAATGTTCGATACTAGCACATCCCCAGCTTGGAATGCAGTTACTTTTCCAGAGGGCAACTTGTTAGCAACTGATAGTCCGCCCTTGTTTTGTAATAAGTTTTCAGTAGATACATAATTTGTTAACTGCACTTGTTCTACTTGTATTTTACTATTCACATAACTGCAAATATCACTCAGCAAAACTGTCCGCATCATTTTTGTCCCTTTCTTTTTTTGTGACTATTACCACCCTTCAGCTTTTTGATTTTCTCCTGTAGGCCCTCGGCCTCTAAAAGACTATTTACTATTGCCCGTTGAAAGCCATTAGAGCGAAACATACTTATGTATTTATCGTATTCTGGTATATTTTGTTGAATATTTTTCATCAGTTCGTTATTTATACTCGCTAGGTTCTTATTTAGCGCGAGACCCTCTAACGCAGAAGACACCGGATTAGAGTTTAGCTTAGACATATCCGGTACGGACTTACTAATTGAGTCAATAATTGGCTGATATAATAACGTCATTGTTTTTATGTATTCTTGGTAGGCATCGTTGTTAAGTTTCATCATTGATTCCGCCAATGATCTCAGAGTCTCTGATGCCTTAGCCATACTTTTGGCTAAGTCCGTTCGATATGAGCTCTTTATTTCACCAATATACAACATGACGTGTTTTTGATTCTTGACGGCTTCATCAAGCATTTTTCTAGTTATAGTATTTTGATGTGCCGCATTATTACGAAGCTCTATGAGTTTATTTAAGGCTCTAGATACATATTCGTATTGCGCTGGCTTTTTTAATATAGAATTAATAATATCCCATACTTTTTTAGATTCAAATATCTTTTCTATTCTTAGTTTTAAATCGTCAAAATCTTTTGACTCAGATATAAGCAATAACATCGCTTCGCCCGAACCTAGTTTATTTCGAGCAATTTTAGAGACATCATTTTCTAAAACAATAGGAATCTCACCAAAAGAAAAATCATGAATTTTTTGACACCACTCGATTCGCCCTGTTGGAGTAAGTTTAGTATTGTGCTTCTGGTGAGTATTCACGATATCCATCAATACTTTCTCTATTTCTGGTAGCACGCAAATCAACAATTTCTTTAATTGCCGTTCGACAACAGAAGTAAGTCTCAGTATTTTCTCGCCACGAGCAGATGACAGCTCATCAGAAAGTATAAAGACATCCCGTGCACTTAGTAGATTATTATAGATACTATCAGACAAATCAGCTTCTGAAGATAGAATATTGATCATGTAAAGATCGGCTTGATGATCTAGGTCCTCCAGCTTTGCCGTGTCAGCATGTTTTATACCCAACTCCTTGAGTCTATCCATCGCCTCAATCTCAGTTTTAGCCTCTACAGCAAACTCTATTGCAAAATCCTTGCAAATGCGATTTTCTTGATTCATAGACATTTGACTCTACCTTCTCGTAGATTAGTAATTAAGGCATGCTCGACAATGAATCGCGGGTCTCTGTCGAATATCGTTGCGTTCGGTTTTATTTCATATACATTCCAATCAGGCAACATCTTGTAGCTGCCAAAATACGATATCAGTGTTTCGGCACTCCAGCAAACCTGAGTAAAGAAGTATTTTGCCTTGTCAGGACTGTCATAATACTCAGTACCATCCCGATAGTCACCTGAATGCTCCGCTATATTCCTACTTGATGCAAATTTAGTCTGCCAACCATCTCTTTGTTTTTTTGCGTAATCCATAATAGGCTCGTGGT
Organism: Candidatus Saccharibacteria bacterium oral taxon 488; assembly: GCA_010202645.1. Taxonomy (NCBI): domain Bacteria; phylum Candidatus Saccharimonadota; species Candidatus Saccharibacteria bacterium oral taxon 488. Next base: position 802,667 of record CP047920.1, read on the forward strand.
CAGGGTTTTTTTGAATAAACTTGCTAGATTGCTTTTCAAAATTCTCTTCTTTACAAAAAAGAAACCCCACATCCCAGCCCATTTTATTTAGATAGTTCTGCACCCTACCCTTATAAAAACTCCAGAGGTTAGCATAAAGACCCTCATATATAGTTCTTTTTTGACTAATATTACGATCCTCAAAATCATCTGCCATTATTAGCTGATAGTACATAAGAGCTGATTCAATTTTATCCATTAGTCTATCGGCAAAAAAATCTACTTCATCTTTTGTAATGTCATCAACGTCTAAATGTTCTGCTATTGCTTTTGCAAGCTGATGTGGTTTAGGTATATATGGATCATCTGGACCCCACCGCGATGCCTCCTTTAATACAGGTACAATTATCTGGGTCATTTCTTCCCCTCAACCCTCTTCTGCACAGCCTTCAACTCCTTAAGATATTGCTGCTCTATACTACTCAGCTCTTGATTACGCATACGCTCTTTGTATGATTCATACTCTTTGGTAACCTTAGTGAGCATTGCTTTGTGTGATATTTTGCCTGGATTATCAAGGACACCCTTGCCGTAGGTAGCCGCAAATTTATCAACTTCACGTACCCAATCAGCCATGCGCATTGGTTCGTGATTGATAGCCTTGAGCTCAGCAAGGTCAAAAAAGGCGCTAACGAGACGGTTGAGCACGCTAAGTTCGTCGGCTGTCAAATAGTTTTTAGCAATTTGCGCTTCGCTTTTAGTCGGTTGCTGACCACGAAACGTCGTGAGTCCTAAGAATGGCTTGTCAGAATCAACCCTAGAGTAAATAACCTCGGCGGCAGTCAACATATTAACAGCGTAGTGCAATTTATTCTGAACTATCTGGAAAAATTCTATTTGCTCTTTGGAGCTCGGATTGTAATCTTGACTGGTGGCGAATAAGTCTAGCACTTGCCGATACAATATTTTTTCGCTACTACGAATATCTCGAATCCGCTCAAGCAGCTCTTTCCAATAATTTCCGCCGCTATTTTCTTTAAGGCGCTCATCGTCCATGACAAAGCCTTTAGTGATATATTCACGCAGTCTTTCGGTAGCCCAGATGCGAAAGTTAGTCGCAACATTTGACTTCACGCGGTAACCAAGCGCTATTACCATATCTAGATTATAGTGTTCTATATTCCTTGAGACCTTACGAGCGCCTTCGGTTTGAACTATAAAGAATTTCTTTATAGTTGCCGAAGGGTCAAGCTCTTTCTCTTCGTAGATATTCTTAATATGCTGACCTATGTTTTGCCTCGTAGTTTGAAATACCTGAGCCAACTGCATTTGAGTGAGCCATATGTTTTCATCTTGCAGTCTAGCTTGAACCTGAGGCTTACCGTCGTTTCCAACATACACCACCATTTCGCCGTTCGGGTTATCGCCATTCATCATTTGATTTCTTTCTCTATTTTGGCAAGATTCTCTTTTATCTTCGCTTCCAGCTTGCAACTTTTCACAAATTGCCCCTCAAGCTCAGCCGTTAACCGAGCAAATTTCTCGACGAACGGCTCATCGTCCTCTTCTGTTTCTTCAACGCCCACGTAGCGGCCAGGTGTCAGCACATAGTCATGCTGCTTGATTTCATCCAATTTAGCAACCTTACAGAAACCTGGCTGGTCAGTGTAATCCGCGCTGGCAGTTTTGTAATCATGATATGTCTTCGCCACCCGGGCAATATCTTCTTCGGTCAGCTCGCGGTTACGACGGGTTATCATTTTACCCAAATTACGCCCATCAATGAACAGCACTTTGCCGTGACGATTGGCACGATCACGCGACACAAACCACAGACAGCATGGTATAGCAACGTTAAAAAACAACTGAGATGGTAGCGTAACAATGGCGTCAACCATATTCTTGGTTACTAACTTCTTACGAATATCACCTTCACCACCAGTTTGACTGCCCATGCTGCCGTTTGCCAGTACGAAACCTGCCGTACCGCACGGGCTTAGGTGGTGAATCATATGTTGAATCCAAGCAAAGTTAGCATTACCCTTTGGCGGCAGGCCATATTTCCAGCGCGGGTCCGCCTGCAAGTGTTCTTGACCCCAATCGCTAATATTAAACGGCGGATTGGCCAAGATGTAATCGGCTTTTAGGTCGGGAAGCTGGTCGTCCATCAAGGTGTCGCCGCGTTTGATATTCGCGTCAATCCCCCGAATTGCCATATTCATTTTAGCGAGTCGCCAAGTGGTTTCGTTCAGTTCCTGACCATACACCGCGATATCGCTAACGCGGCCTGCATGCTTCTCGACAAACTTCTCACTCCAGACGAACATGCCACCGCTACCGCAACACGGGTCATACACACGCCCGCTGTATGGCTCAAGCATTTCTACCAGCAACCTGACGATGGAGCGCGGCGTGTAGAATTCGCCGCCGTGTTTGCCCTCACTGTCGGCAAACATACCCATAAAATATTCGTAGACTTGACCAAGTAGATCTTTGGAACTCGCAGTGTCAAATTTGATATTTGTAAATAAATCGATGAGTTCACCCAAGCGACGCTTATCTAGAGCTTCACGAGCATAATTTTTCGGCAAAACACCTTTCAAACTAGGGTTGTCGCGCTCAACTGCCTCCATGGCGCTGTCAACTAGTACGCCAATTTCTGGCTGCTTGGCGCTCGCCACCAGGTGTTCCCAGCGAGCCTCCTTGGGAATCCAGAAAACATTCTCCGCCAAGTACCAATCCCGATCTTCGGGATCATAATTCTCATCAATCGCTGCCTGATATCGCACCGAAAACGCATCCGAAACGTATTTTAGAAAAATCAGCCCCAGCACTACATATTTATAGTCCGACGAACTGATATTGCCCCGTAGTTTATCCGCCGCAGCCCATAACTGCCTTTCAAGATCCCTCATGTTCATACGTGTAATTATATCAGATTCGAGGGTCGTTTACTCTGAGTGGATCAGGCTCTTGTAGCTAGTTTTCGTGACAATAATATGATCATTAAGCGTAATACCAAGCAGCTTCCCCGCTTCTGCCAACCTATTCGTTACTTCTTTATCAGCCTGACTGGCCTCCAAGCTCCCGCTCGGATGATTATGCGCCACGATGATTGAGGCCGCGCGGTCAGCGATAGCATCGGCGAAGACCTCGCGCGGATGTACCAGGCTGGCAGTCAGCGTACCGATGGTCACCACCCGCTTGGCGATCAAACGATTCGCACCATCCAGCGTCAGACAGACAAAATATTCCTGCTTTTTGTCGCGAATGTCGGCCAGCAGCTCAACGGCTTTTTCTGAACTATCAATAATTGGCTGGTCACTATCCAGCAAATACCGCCGCGCCAGTTCCAAACTCGCCAAAATCACCGGGATTTTCGCTTCACCCAAACCAACCACGCCGCGCAGATCATCATACGAAACATCACCGCCTTTTTGACGCAAAATTTTCAGCACCTCGCGCGCAATTTTACCGACATCGGCCTGCTTATTGCCGCTGCCAATAATCGCCATCAACAATTCCAAGTCGCCCAGCCGCGCCGTACCGTAACGCGCCAATTTCTCGCGCGGACGGTCGATTTTCGGCTTGTCGAGCACTCTCATAGTCTTATTATATCAAGCTTCTCGCCGTGCATCAGCCACTAATCTTCGCGCTACCATTTCGTGCAGCCCTATTAATCGCTTACACCACGCCAAGATTATCAGCTATTCGGAATCGCTCTGGCTTGCCGACCGCGCACCACGCACATCGCCACTACAAACATACCGACCAGCCGCGATACTAATGAGGTGTCGTCTGCACTTGATTGAGTCGTTGACGCAGACTCTTCTTCTGGATTGAGCCGGCTGTCGTCTGGCCATAGGCCAGAGGATAGACGGCTTTTTACGACCAAAACATTATCACTCACAGCACTCGTTCCGCTATTATAACCGTAACTGTCAACCGCGCTGGTAACCGCCAAATCATTCTGCTCGTCCAGTTCAGATTCTACCGCCTCAGACACTTCAGTAGCAGCAAGTTCTTCTTGCGCTTCAAGTAAATCAATAGTTGGCTCTACATCGCTGGTATCCGCAATTATAGTTTCAACTTCATCATCCGTGCGCGGTAAATCGCTTTTTTCCGATGCTTCCATAACTATATTGTCACACTCCTCGCGAGGCATGATGCGCTCCTCTAAAATTTCCACTGCTGGCTCATCCAGCTCGACATCAGGTATTAGTTCAGTAGCCAGCGAGGCAGTAATAGCTATCTGCTCCTCTGGCTCATAATCATTGGTGATTTCAGGCACTGATGCCGCCTTAGAATTGTCCAATTGCCCCACGAAGTCCATATCAACACCAATCTCGTCGTCTACGGAGAGTTTCAAATCATCGACTTCTTCACGCGCCGTAGTCGCCTCCATTGGCAGCGCAATCGTCACCACTTCAGCCGAAGATACTTCCGGCTCTACTGCTGGCGACTGTTGTTCGACAAAGAACACCGTATCCTCCTCGGCCCAAAATTCATTATCCTTACCATGACTGCATTCTACCGTTGCATCATCATGATAAAGCTGTTCGACCAGGGAGGTCTGCGTCTCATAAACCCTTTTGTCCACTACCAATTCCTCGTTCAATTTTGGTGGCAGATCAATTTGATTTTTACCCTCGCTAACCGTAACGGCAGCAGCTGGCAAGGTTACATTCATCGCTTCTAGCCCTATCGTCTCATCAGTCTCATGCGTCACCTCTATAACCCCATGTGTCGTAGGCTCGTTAACAATATCGGGCCGTGTCGGGCCGTGATCAGCTGGAGACTCCTCCCTCACAGAAAGCGAGCTTTCTCCATGTTCAACAATATCTTGAGTTGATAATGACACAATCGCCGACTGATCAGGCTGCTCTTTCACTGAAATTGATGCGGCAGTATTAACCACCTCTTCAGTAGATGTCTCGTTTGTTTCGTATTCCACTGACACGTTACCGGCGTCCTCTTGCTCCTGAGACGGCGGCACATTAGCTGCGGTCGGAATTACGTGCTTAGGCTGTTCAACACTATCAATTGATTCAACAAAATCATTATAATCCAGCACCGCATCTATATTAAGCTCGCTAGGTTGGATGTCTGTTGATGCTTTCGTGCCAGAATTGTCAATTGGCCCCGTAGTCACAGACTCATCCGCCTTTACTGTGTCAAACTGCGCTGCCAAGTGTTGCTGCTCGGGAATTGGCGTAGCACTTTCATCATTTTCTGCTGCTCGGCTCGGCTCAGAATTGGCTGATTTTGACCCTGCTATAACCAAATCTTCTTCTTTTTGGTGTTCAATTGATGGTGTTTTTACGCTTGACGGCGCAGTAGTTTTATCGCCATCATATGTATTTTCCACAACACTAGCAGTGTCCTTATCGTCGCTAGCCGTATGATAAGCTGTTTCATTTTTCAGCGAATTGCGATTCTCATCACCAGTTTGAGTATCCTCGCTTACCGCTGGCGATGACGGCACAGTTCTCGTTTTCGTTTGCATCAGTATATCTGAAGATTCAGATGCCAGCTGCTCATTTTCTTTGTCTACCGTATCAGAGACAATAACAGAAGTCTGCTGCTTTATTTCTATTGACGGACGACTTTCCTCTGTTGGCTCGGTAAAATGTTCCTCGCCAGATATATCGCTGAGCACGTTCCTAGTACTTTCTGACAGAGCTTCCCCGACATCTTTAATATCGTCAGCGATAGTTTCTGGAGCCATTTTTAATCCAAAGAATGGCGCTTCTGCTGCTTCAGTATCCACATCCTCGCCCGAAGCTTCAACCGGCTTGCTAGTCGAAGCTTTACTTTCTTGTTCCTGCGGCGTGATCTTCTCAGTTGGCCCATCTGGCTTGTCGGCGCTAGTTTCAACCACTCTTGGACCATCAGCAACTGGCAGTTCCTCACCATCAAAGTCGTCAGGTAGGGGCCGTGCCCAGACAATCTCGCCCGGCGCGTCGTCTTCTCGGAGTAATTGCTCTAGGGTGCTTAGCTGTTCCCCGGGCTGAAGTTCAGTATTGCCTGCCATCATTGCGGCTTGACGCTCTTCACAAAATTGTCTGAGACCGCAGCCAATACAAGCAATCGTCCCATACTTTTGACACTGCTCGGGATTGACTGGTGCTGATGTTTCTTTTGATTCGGGTTTGCTGTTTGTAACAGTATTGAGTTCTGCCTCACCGCTGGCCACCGCCACCAAATCAAACTGCTCAACACTATCAGCCGCCGTTTCGCCAATACCAAACGAAAGATCTTCACCACTGACACTGTCTCTCAGCGACGAAAACACATCAAAACCATCACCGTCAATTCCTGTCGATGATACTTCTGCTGTACTCGTCGCCCCAATCATTGCTCAAAAAATGTCTCCGTTGAGATATGTGATTCATCAACACCAGCGGCGGTTAGTTTTTGCCAAACATAGCGCACAAATGGTAGACTACCGCAAACCAGAAAGTGCGCCTCGTCCGGCGTTTCAGCGACGATCTTCGCCACCTCAAACCGCCCATTCCACCAACCATCCGTTTCCTCAACCTGCTGGCGGGTACTAAACTTGTTGACCTTGATGGACGAGGCCGCTAGCTCCCCTGAGAACACCATATATTCCGGTGATTTTTGACTCAAATAGAGGAAAGTCGGCTGCTTAGCGTCCGCCAAAATACTCCAAATCGGGCTGAGTCCGCACCCCGCCGCAATACCAACTAGCGGCCGCTCAGTCTGCGGGTTGAAATCGCCGTACGCCCGGCTAATCTGCAGCCTATCGCCAACTTGACGCGAACACAAATAACTCGAGAATTCGCCGCCAATATTTTTCACGGTAATCGACATTAAGTCCTCGTGTGGGCGCGAAGAAATACTATAGGCCTTGCCTTCGCGCACCTGACTACCCTCAATGAACACCGTGATGTATTGCCCCGCCATAAAATCAAACGGTCGCGCGAAATACAGCGTTGTCACCTCAGGATTCTCCTGGCGTACCCGCACAATTTCGACGGTTAGTGAATCACGCATTCCTCGACATACCTTTCCATTATTTTTTGGGCGGCTCTAAATTCTTCGTCAGTAAAAGTATGGTAATTGGCAAACTTCGGGCTAATGGTGGTACCGGTGCGAAAATGCTGCAAAGCAAATCGCTTAGCGCCTTTGACGAGCTCGCCAATCTTTTCAAAATCCGCCACCTCCAGCTGCTCGCGAACGATCGTCGTCCGGAACTCATGACCGATCCCTGAATCAATCATCAGCCGCACATTGTCTTTGATGGCCGCTAGATCAATCGGCCGGGCGGCAATCTCCACGTATTTTTCCAGCGGACCCTTGACATCCATGGCGATGAAGTCAATCGTCCCCTCCTCGATCATACCGCGCACCATATCAGGATGCGTGCCATTAGTATCCAGTTTGACATCAAAGCCGAGACACTTGATCATCCGGCACAGCACCGGCAAATCTTCGTTGACCGTCGGCTCACCACCAGAAATCACCACGCCATCTAGCCGACCAACACGCGATTTTAGGAATATCATCGCCTCCTCGACCGGGATGCTTGGCGCCAAACGCTCGGGTAGTACCAGTTCGGGGTTATGGCAGTAGCCGCAGCGCATATTACAGCCCGAGAGAAACAGTGCTGCCGCCACGTGTCCTGGATAGTCCACCAGCGACAGCTTCTGAATCCCGCCAATCGCCACCTTAAGCTGGGACAGCGACGGCGCAAGCTCGCTGGTGTTCGGCGGCATCGTCATAATGCTCCCTCATGTCAAATTCAGCTTGCTTACCGTTATTCCACTGGGAAACTGGGCGCAAGAAACCAACCACCCGCGAGTAGACCTCAGTACTCTCGCCGCAATTCGGGCAAGCCGGATGTTCGCCGACGATATAGCCGTGGTTAGCACAAATTGAAAAGCTTGGCGTAAAGGTAAAGTACGGCAATTTGTAGTTTTCGCAAATCGTTTTAACCAGTTTCTTCAGCGTCTGTGGATCATCCATGCGCTCACCCAGGAAGAAGTGAATCACTGTACCGCCCGTGTATTTAGTCTGCAAATTATCTTGCAAATCCATCAGCTCAAACAAATCGTCAGTGTAGTTGACCGGCAAGTGGCTGGAGTTGGTGTAGAACGGATGCTTGACCGCCGCGCCCAAACCATTGGCAAAGTGTGCTCGATCAGGGAAGCTGGCTTTGTCAATTTGAGCCAAACGGTAGGTCGTACCCTCAGCTGGCGTCGCCTCCAGGTTGTAATTATTACCCGTTTCTTTCTGGTATTCCACCAAGCGGTCGCGCATGAAGTCAAGCGTTTTCTCGGCAAATGCCTTACCCTTTTCAGTACCAATGTCAACGCCCAGCAAATTCAACGCTGCCTCGTTGGTGCCAATCAAACCGATAGTCGAAAAGTGGTTCTTCCAGTATTCATTAAAGCGCTTTTTGATATCGCGCAGGTAAAACTTGGTGTACGGATACAGGCTGATATCCGAATCGGTCAGCTGTTCCAGCACCTTGCGTTTGGTCTCCAGGCTGTCGCGCGCCATATCCATCAATTCGCCCAGACCCTTGAAAAATTCTTTCTCGTTCTTTGATTTCAGTGCCAAGCGCGGTAAGTTAATCGTCACTACGCCAATTGAGCCGGTCATCGGGTTGGAGCCAAACAAACCGCCGCCGCGATACTCCAGCTGGCGATTATCGATCCGCAAGCGACAGCACATCGAGCGCGCATCCTCTGGGTCCATGTCAGAATTGATGAAGTTCGAGAAGTACGGAATGCCGTATTTAGCGCTGGCTTCCCAAAGATTTTCAATAACCGGATTATCCCAGTTGAAATCTTTGGTGATATTAACCGTCGGAATCGGGAAGGTAAAGACTCGGCCATTGGCGTCGCCCTCAGACAACACCTCCAGCAGCGCCTTATTAAGCATGTTCATCTCTTCTTGATAATCGCCGTAGTTGGTGTCCTGCATCTCGCCGCCGATGATCACCGGATTGCCAGCCATATGCTTCGGACATTCCAGATCAAGCGTAATGTTGGTAAACGGCGTCTGGAAACCAACCCTAGTTGGCACATTGACGTTAAAGACGAACTCCTGCAGCGCTTGCTTGACCTCATCATAGCTCAGCTTATCAGCGCGAATGAACGGCGCCAAGAGAGTATCAAAGTCAGAGAACGCCTGAGCGCCAGCCGCTTCGCCCTGCAAAGTGTAAAAGAAATTGACCACCTGCCCAAGAGCTGAACGGAAATGCTTAGCCGGCTTGGAAGCAACTTTGTTTTTAACGCCAGTGAAGCCTTGGCGCAGTAAATCCATCAGATCCCAACCAACACAGTAGACGCTCAGTAGGTTCAGATCGTGAATATGTAAATCGCCTTCCTTATGCGCCCGGCCGATTTTCGGCGAATAAATCTTATCCAGCCAGTAGGTCTTGGTAATTTCCGCCGAAACGTAATTATTCAAACCCTGCAAACTATAGCCCATGTTGGAATTTTCTTTGACTTTCCAGTCTAGATTATTGACGTATTTATCAATCAAATCGACGTGCGCGTTGGATGTAATTTCACGCAGTTTTTTATGCTGGTCGCGGTAGATGATGTAGGCTTTGGCAGTTTTCTTAAACTTGGAATCAATCAAAATATCCTCGACGACATCCTGGATATCTTCGACGCCCGGCAGGCGTTTTTGGTTGCGGGTTTCCAGCACCGCCAGTACCTTGTCAGTCAATTTAACAGCCTGCTTGGCATCAAATTCGCCAGTCTCCAAACCCGCCTTCTCGATGGCTTTCTCAATTTTTTTACGGTCAAATTTAACAGTCCGACCATCGCGTTTTTTGATTGATTTGTACATACCCCTCCTTATTATGGCAATAGCAAACCAGCCCCAACCTCCCCGAGGGACTTGTGTTGCAAAAAACGTTATTTATTTTCTAAAACACCATATCTAGTGCTTAATATAGAATATACACGCGATATATAGCGTTTGTCAACGAAAATACATTGTATTATTTACATGCGAGACGAGGGAGTATTCGCCCCCTCTGATAACGCCAAAACATCGCGGTGAATCATATCAATAACCTCTGCCTGAGCCAGCTTCTCGCCAATTCGCTGCTCGCCGGGCACACCCAAAACGTCTTGATCTTTCCACCACTGGCGCATCTCCGATTCGCCAAATTCATGGGCGTTTGGCTTGGTAGCGTGGCGGCGCACCGTTTCCTCAAACGATATGTCAAAATAATAAATCAGTTGTTCGCCCTGAAAATCATCCAGCAGCCGGCGCAGCATCGTGCCGTATTTTTTATTGCTCAAAATACCCTCCAAAATCACCGTATAACCAACGTTATTGCCGTACATGCATAGATCATACATCAGTTGAATCGCCGGATTGCTTTCGCTGTCTTTCACGCGCAGCATTTCCCGCCGCACCACATCCTGCGACACTAACATCGTGCCGTAACCCAGCTGACGCTGGAGCAGGCGCGCCGTGCTGGTTTTACCGCAACCAGAATTACCACGGAGAATGATCAGCGGATGAGAGGCCATCACGTACGCTCCAGTAAATCATAAGCGGTAGCTGCCGATAGCGCCTGCATTTGGCGAAGATTATCGCCCGGCTTAAGCGGCGGTTTGAGGCTGCGAATAAGATAAAAACCGATAAACGCTGATAACATTTCTGTATTTACTTCGCCGAGCCACAGTGTTACATCATGACCATGGCGCGTCATATCGATCAAAAACTCCGTCGCACCAGACCCCCGAGGCGCATAGGAGGCCCAGTTCCAATCAACCAATTTCAACTCACCAGTTTGCGGATGAAACGCCAAGTTATCACTGCGAACATCAGAATGATTAAAACAATCTTCTGGTTGTTTGGTGAACTGTTTAGCACATACCGAAATATCTGCTAATCCATCACTCCTGTTCAGTAACTCCATCATCTTCTGGCAACGCTGCTGGTTGGCTTCTGATTGCTCCGGTAATAATGTTCGGTAGTTATCAATTAGCTGACGACGGATGTTGGCATCAGCAATAATTCTATCAATACCGTCATCTAAGCCAAGCTCCGCCGTCGTAAACGGCTGTAATTGCAATTCCTCAATCACCTCATCTGCCAACTGCGTGTTTTCCAGCTCACGAGCCGCCGTCACCACCGCTGAAATATATCGTTTCGCCACAGATTTTTCCGCTGGCGGCCGCCACAACCAGCCGTAGGCCGCTTCATAACTGGTTGTCATCAGCACGTGCCCACCATCAGCCAGCGTAGTCCAGTCAGCCACATATTGCGGGTGAAGTTTCTGCAACAACTGCGTCACCCCATAGTCTTTTTTCAGCCAAGCCAATTCCCGCTCGCCATCGTCCGGCAGTAAATCGACATCAACCTCTTTGACAAAAATTGTCTTATCGCCCGCCGACACCAAAGCGCGGCGATTACGTGAAAAGCCGCCACTGACTGGTGTAACTCGCAGATCAGAAGAGTCGATACCGAGTTCCGCTGCCACACTATACAGGGCGTTGTCGGTTAATAGTTTGTTATGGCTGGGTAGTGTTTCCATATGGGGAATTATAACATTTAAAATATACCTACTCTATTGCGCGATATAATCAGGCAGACCTATGCCAGGTCACACAACGACAGTCGCCCTATTAAACCCCCGTGTCTCGCCGACAAAATCCGATCAGCGCCACGCCGAGTGCCACCAAACTCACACAAACTAAAACGACCAATTTTCCTAAGTTCAATCCGTCCATCAAGGTCCCCGGAATATTGTAATAATGAATCAGCGACCAAACGTCGTAATCTTTCCAACTTTCGATCAGTTTGGCGGTGATCGACAGGGCGTACATTGCTAGAAAAATTAGACTACCAGCACCGACAGCCAACCCGCGCTTGCCCGTCACTGCCTGAGTGACAAAGGTGAGACTACCAAAACTAAGCCCCAAAAACCACAAACTCACACAAGCCCCGGCAACGTGCGTGAGGTTTGGGTGAAAGTCAAACAGCGGACCGATGAGTGCAATCGTCATACACAATAGCACTGGAGGAATCACCAACAATCCTGCCATCGCCACATATTTCTGCAATACAATCATCACGCGAGTCCGCCGACTAGCAAGCAACAACTCCAGCGTTCCTGAATCCTCTTCCCGACCAATTACCCCAGCGCCCAAAATAATCGCCGTAATCACCACCCCGACCATCGCCACCAGCGGAAACAGCTCAATACTCAGCCAGCCTTCTGGCGTGGCACCAATCGCCAAATCGCCAACCACCGCTTTCATACCAGCCGGCATCATGTTAATGAACGGACTCAATTGATCGCTAAATTTATTGAACAGCGCTGAAAACAACACCGCCACAACGCTAATACCAATACCCAAAAACAGCGGCAGTTTGTAATTTTGCCGCACCGTCTGCCACATCATCGCTTTGCCTCCTCGCCTTCATAATACCGCATGAATAATTCTTCTAACTCCAATTCTGACTCACGCAATAGTTTTGGTTTGTATTCGGCAATGAACGAGACAAACTCCGTTGCATCGCCTTTGACGGTAAATTCATATTCGTCGCCACGGTGTTGAACGTCGGTGATAGACGGTAGTTTTTTGGCTGCCGCCAGGGACGGTTTTTTAGCAAAGGTCACAATGTAGCGGTGAGTCGCCAGGTGTTTCATGGTCGCGATAGGTTCAATGGCAATCAATTTTCCATCGCGGATAAAGCCAGCGCGGTGGCAAATTTTTTGCACTTCAGCCAGGTCGTGACTGCTGACAAATACCGTCGAGCCTTGACCAGAAACTTCGCGCACCAAATCGTAAAATACTTGCTTCATCAGCGGATCTAGCCCGCTGGTCGGCTCGTCCAAAATCAGCAATTTCGGGCGGTGCATAAAAGCTTGAATCAGGCCAATTTTCTGACGATTACCCTTGGAAAGTTGACGAATTGGTCGATCTAGCACCGCCTCAAAACGCCCAGCCAATTCATCAACATAGCGCCAATCAACCTTCCGACCCATTCGCGCCAAAAACTTCAGCAATTTCCGACCAGTCATACTCTCATATAGCGCGATGTCACCCGCCAGATACCCAACCTGATCATGAAGCGCCGTTCGTTCCTTGGAATTCCGCCCACCCAGCAACTCTACCCAGCCATCCGTCGGCCTCAAGAAATCCATCACCGACCGAATCGTCGTGCTTTTACCCGCACCATTCGGCCCAAGAAAACCAAATACCTCGCCTTCATGTAGCTCCAACGACACATTGTTGACTGCCAATTTATGACCAAAGCGCTTAGTCAGCCCGTGTAACATCAGCGGTGAAGTATCACTCATAACGACTCCTTTTCATAGTCATTATTTGCTATGGTTTCAGTATATTATAGCCATACTAAAAGATTAAAGCAATGAGCGAACTTCCACTGCTAACACGCCATAATGTTTTTGGTCAGCAGCGGAATAATATTTGTTGTATTCGGCAGCGGCAGCTTCGGCACTGGTGGCGTGCGGAATAACACGGTGGTAACCCTCGGCCTGCACCATTTCTAAAAAGGAATTGTAGTGGCGGATAGCGATAATCTCCACGCGTGCTTGATCTGGTTCGCCGTCGTGTAGTATTCCTTCGGCATCGCGAACATCGCGGCGCAGGTGAATCTTATCGCCGACTCGGTACTCGGCAAACTTTCCGCGATTCAATCGACCTTCAATCGTCTTCCGCCCGGCGATAATATCGTCGAGTAATTTTGATTCTCGTCCTGAGTGCCAGATTTTCATAATTCCTACAGTGTTGTATCTTTTTATAGTTTTTCTTAACTTCTAGACAGCAGCGGTGTCGTAGTAAAATTATAGCACAGCCTATAAAGGTGTTTCTGCTAGGCATACCTACCAAACTACAATAAAATCTTTAGATTAGGCAAACCTTAAACGGCCATCGCCTGCGCCTCCGGCCAAATTCGCTGCACCAGCCGTTTGCCGCACGCTGTTAGTCGCACCCAAGCGTCGCCGTACACCCGGTTGATTGCCATCAGTCCCTTATGCCGCAAGTCCGCCAGTACATTCATCGCTGTTCGACGTGGCATGCCCATTTGTGCTGCCAGCGTGGCTGCATCGTCACCGCCGTCTTCATAGACTTGCTGCAACACCAGCGCCTCGTTGGTGGTTAAGTTGATTTCGTTTGCTTGCACCTTGTTCATGATTATCCTTTCTGTTAGTGATGAGTATATGATAGCTAAGCAATCTGTAATTTCGCTGTAAGCCGCTCGACTCTTTGACGTCCCTTCGTGACCGTTTACCTAGCAAAGAAAAAAACACCTCCGTAGAAGTGTCTTTTCTTGGCTCCGGGGGCGGGGTTCGAACCCGCGGCCTATTGGTTAACAGCCAACCGCTCTACCGCTGAGCTACCCCGGAATATGTGTCGTATTATAGCGAGTTTTCAATCAGTTGTAAAGTTACCGGTGGATAATTTCCAGGGCTTTTTTCAAGATTTCTGCCTCCGAGTGCGATTTCTCATCATCCGCTGCTTCCCGCTGCTTAATCTCCTTCACCAAGTTTTGCCACCAAGCCTCTTTTTCCGCCTGGCATAACACCAATGAACGCACCTCGCCGTCGCGCTTATCTAACATCCCAGCCGCCACCAAATTATCAACATGCTTCGCCACCGTTGAGACCGACTTATACCCCAATGCCCGCATAATTTCCCGCAGCGTCGGACTATAGCCATTACCCTTGATAAATCCATCAATGAAATCCAGCAGTATTTTTTGCTTTTTTGTTGGCTGCATATTTTTAGTATAACCTGCCCGAGTTATTTGCGCTATACTAAAGAGGTGAAGCGAATATCATCGACGACATATGTGTGGCTGCTGGCCGCCGTGCTGTTTGGCGGCGCACTGTCACTACAGCCGAGCATCAGCCTGGCGATGCTCGATTTTCCGTCGTTTCGCATCGGACTATATCAAGTGGCGGTAATTGGCGTGGTTGGCTGCGGTCTCGGTATAATGGTGCGCCAGCGACTGCGGCCTCGAGGGCGATGGTGGTGGCTCGGCATTGGCATGCTGGCTATCACTAGTATCGTTGGGCTGCTATTATCCTATGTCCGAGCGCGTACCGCATTATATACGGCATCGCTTTTATTGCTACTAATAACCGCGGTATGTGCTGCCCTGATGTACCGGTCACTATCGGCGGGCGATCGGCGACGCCTCATGACAATTGGTCTGTGGAGCGGCATCGTGTTTGGTGTGTTAGCGGTGCTACAGCTCATCATCGCCCATATTGAACCAACGGCGTTCGGTACGCTCTGTTCGGGTTGTCACGCCGGCGTGTTTGGCTTTGTCAGGATCAATCTATTTGCCGCTGAGCCGCAATTTTTAGCAAGTAGCTTGCTACCAGCCCTGTTCGTCGGACTGTGCTGGCGAGAGAGGCGGCGACTAGCAGGCTGGAGCGTTTTTGGTAGCAGCGTGGCGATCAGCCTCACCTTTTCGCGCGGCGCGTTTATCGCGATAATTGGCGCGGGTATCGTGTACGGCGTTGTCCGCTGCTGGCAGCGGTGCGGGAGAAATAGGGACAATACTACTGACGCGGCGCGGGCATCTCATCACGATGCGTGGCGTCAACTCGGCATCATCACGGCCGGATTCGTGGTTGGATGTACCCTACTACTGGTCTCAGCGGTGATTCGCTATCACGACACGCCGCACATTGCCTATAATACCGCTGTGAGCATGCTTGACCAGTTGTCGCTCGGCCGCATCAAATTACCGCAGAAAAATACCATCCCGACGCCAGGCAGCACACCCTCACCGCAAGCACCACCAACCAACGAGACCACGGCACCGAAATCATCACCGTCACCACCCGTCACCCAGCCAAACCCGCTCGCACCATCAGCCAATTTCCAACCATCGGGTTTCGTCGCCGCCTCAGCTAATGACCGACTCAACGCCGCTCGGCTGGCACTCCGAGCCTGGGCGTCAAATCCGCGTATCATACTCTTTGGGACCGGCCTTGGCAATCTCGGCAGTTTTATCCAACATCAGCTGCATCAACCGGTGTCGACCGATCATACGGTGTATATTTTCTACGTTTTGCTGCTAAGTAACATCGGTGTTGTCGGTATACTGCCGTTACTAATACTGCTCGCCGTCACACTATGGCGCAGTGGCCGATGGCTACTAAAACCGTGGGGGCGATTCGCCTTACTGCTAACAACGGCTATCGCTATCCACTTTTGGTTTTTTGGCAGCTTGATCAACTCGGTGCATTGCCTTGCATGGATTGGTATTTTCTTGTATAATCACCCCAAAGGCCATGAAGAAGAACTCTGATTTTTACTTCAAATTGGTGTTGATCGGGCTGGACGTACTGGCGCTAGTTGGTGCGTTCACGGCGGCATACATCATGCGCGTATCACTCGACACGCGGCCTTTCCATGTACAAATCGGGGCGCTGGAGTTTATCACGTCGATTGTGCTGATGCTGCCGCTGTGGGTTGTCTTGTTCTCGTTTTTTGGGCTATACGACCGTGAGCACTATATTCATCCGCTGCGTGAATTTTGGCGACTGGGTATGGCGGCGGTTTGCGGCATCATGATGATGATTTCCTTTAGCTTCTTTAGCAACACACCGCTCTTTCCGGCCAAGATGGTGGTAATTTATGCGCTGATCATCAGCTTTGTCATCTTGCTCATCCTGCGTAGCGCTGCCAATATCGTGCGGCTGCATCTGCTGCGCAAAAACATCGGTATCAAGCGCGTGGCGCTAGTCGGCAACGCCGAATCGACGCGGACGCTGGCCGAGTTTATCAGCGCCCATCCCTCAACCGGCTTTCACCTCAGTGCTATTATTTCTAAAGACGGACTCATCCCGCCACGGCTCAAGGGTTTGCGGCGCTCGACATTGGCATCGGCCTTGACTCGCGATAAAATTGACGCCATTATTCAGACCGACACTGCTCGCAGCGAAGCGCACTATAACTTGGCGGAGCAGCACTATCTCGATTTTTATCAAGCGCCAGCCCTCGACGGCCTGATGACGGCGCGCCATACGGTCGAGATTATCAATTCCGTGCCGCTAGCGTACATTCACCCAACGCCGCTGGCCACCGGCTACGGACGCGTGGTCAAACGGTTGATGGATCTCATCGGTGCGACCATCGGCATTATCATTACCTCGCCGATTATGCTACTGGTGGCAATCGCCGTTAAGCTCGGCGACCCGCGCGGCCCCGTACTGATGCATGGGCAGCAGCGGCGACGCTTGACCCAGTTTAATCGCCCATTCAAGGTGTATAAATTTCGCTCGCACTACGCCAAGTTTGACGGCAAAACTGACGAGGAGGTGTTCGCGATGATCGGCCGGCCGGAGCTGATCGACGAATATCGTCAGAACGGTGATAGGCTCAACCACGACTTTCGCGTCACGCCAGTCGGTCGTTTCATTCGCCGGTTTAGCCTCGACGAACTGCCGCAGTTATTTAACGTTATCAAGGGCGATATTAGCCTCGTTGGGCCGCGAGCGCTGGTGCCGCACGAGCTGAGTAATTACGAGAAAAAGCACACGCTGCTGACGGTCAAATCTGGCCTGACTGGCCTAGCGGTTGTATCGGGGCGGCGCAGCATCGGCTTTGAAGAGCGGCGGCGGCTGGATCTCTATTATGTACAAAACTGGAGTTTGTGGCTGGATATCACCATTCTTCTCAAGACCTGCCTGGTCATCTTTAAGAAGGAGTCTTGATGCGCACCCAGCCGACCATCGCGATCGTTCACGACTGGTTGTATGGCGGTGGCGCCGAGCAGGTTGTCCTGGCGCTACACCGGCTCTATCCTGACGCCCCAATTTATACCTCGTATTGCTCCCAAACGTGGCGAAAAAAACTTGATCACAAGGTGGTAACTGGTTATTTGCAGCATTGGCCATTTGCCCAGCTCAGGCGACTACTACCGGTGCTCAGGCAGCGGTGGTTCGCGCGGCTGGATTTAGGGCAATTTGATATTATCATTTCCAGCTCTGGTAACGGCGAGGCCAAGTTTATCCGAACCACCCGTCCCGATCAACGACATATCTGTTATTGTCATACGCCAACGCATTTTTATTGGCGGCACTATCAGGAATACCTGCGTCGACCGAGCTTCCGGCCGCGGTGGCTGGCACGACTGGGCCTGCGGCTGCTGGTCCGACCCCTCAGACGGCGTGACTACCAGGCAGCGCAGCACGTTGATGTTTTCTTGGCTAATTCCACCGCCATTCAAGCTGATATCAAGCAATTCTATGACCGAGACAGCATCGTTGTCTTTCCGCCGGTGCAAACAACCAGCTTTATGGCACTCGCAAAAACCAGGCCGCGCTCTGTGACGCTACCCGACCGGCCGCGCTGCCTGGTGTGGGGGCGACTGGTGCCGATGAAGCGGCTGGACTTGGTAATTCAGGCCTGTCAGCAGCTTGGTTGGCCGCTCGACATCATGGGCGATGGGCCTGACCGTGAGCAGCTGGAGAAACTGGCGGGCGAATCGACGCGCTTCCTTGGCTACGTCAGTGACGAGGCCCGGGCTGCCGCCATTCAGCAGGCCGACCTATTCCTATTTACCGCCCACGAAGATTTTGGTGTAGCACCAGTTGAAGCCTTGGCCGCTGGACTGCCGGTGGTAGCATACCAGGCCGGTGGCGCACTGGATTATATCAGCCCCGGTAAGAACGGTTGGTTTTTCGCTGAACAAACAGTTGAGAGCTTGGTAGCAACGCTCCAGACACTGCCTGGTCAACAGATCTCGCCGCGGGCCATCGCCGCTTCCGCTAAACCATTTGCTGAACATGCCTTTACGCTCGCCATAAAGAAACTTGTAACCAACGAATGGAGGAACACTCATGCGCATCGCCATTGATGCTCGCACCCTGCGAACGAGCACCGGCCGTTACGTCGAACGGCTGATTCATTATCTACAAAAAATCGACAACCGAAATGACTACATTATTTTGCTCAAGCCAAAGGACATGGATAGCTGGCAGGCCAACAACCCGCGCTTTCAAAAAGTCACCTGTCCATTTGCTGAATTTTCATTCGCCGAGCAACGTGGCTTTAAGAAGCAGCTGGAGGAGCTGCGCCCAGATCTCGTGCATTTTGCAATGGTTCAGCAGCCCGTGTGGTATCACGCCAGCCCAGTCGTCACCACCATGCAAGACCTCACCACCGTTCGGTTCAACAACCCCGACAAGAACCCGGTGGTCTTTTGGGTGAAGCAGCAAATTTATAAATGGGTCAACAAAAAAGTCGCCAGAAAGTCGGCTCATATCATCACCATCTCTGATTTTGTCAAGCGTGACTTGGTGGATTTTACCGGAGTCAGTCCAGATAAGATTACCGTAACGCTTGAGTCCGCCGACGAGCTACCAAAGGGCAATGATCCGGTCAAGGAGCTGGTTGGAAAAAAGTTCATCATGTATATTGGCCGACCGACACCGCATAAAAATTTGCGGCGGCTAATTGACGCATTTGAATTATTGCAACAAAAACACCCCGAGCTGATACTGGCGTTAGCTGGCAAAAAGGACGGTAACTACGCTCGCCATGAAGCATACGTTACCGAACGCGGTATTACAAATGTCGTCTTCACCGGTTTTGTGTCGGACGAGCAACTGCGCTGGATGTACGAGCATACAGCTGTGTATTGCTTCCCGTCACTAAGCGAGGGCTTTGGCCTACCCGGCCTCGAAGCCATGCTGCACGGCGCACCGGTCGCCTCGAGCACCGCCACTTGCCTACCAGAAACCCATGGCGAGGCAGCTCACTACTTTGATCCGTATAGCGTCGAGGACATGGCGCGGGCAATTGACGAACTTCTGACTGACGAGAAGCGACGTCGTGAGCTCATCAAGAAGGGTAAACAGCACGTCAAAACCTTCTCGTGGCAGCGAATGGCCGAGCAGACGCTGGCAGTATATGAGCAGTATGGCCGCAAAGAACCCAACTCATAGCGGATGATCCTGGCTTATCCACACTAGATACTTACATTTGTAATCATAGTCGTTAGGTCGTGGCTCGGCTGCTGGGCTATCTTTGCAACTGCTTTGCGATGTCACCACACTTGGCGGCCACATCCCGCCGTGCCACCAGCACACCGTCTGGTGTGTTAACCACCACTACATTATCAAGGCCGATCACCGCCACCGGCTTGTCCGGCTGCTCGTTGCGAATATAGGTATTAGCGACATCAATGGTATGAACGTTGTCACCATATGCGTAATTACCTGCCTCATCCTTGGTAACCGCGTCGTGTAGATCCTTGAAATTACCGATATCCATCCAGTCAAAGCTGGCCGATACCATAGCCAGCTGATGAGCTTTTTCGATCAGGGCGATGTCGATAACTTGATTATCTAGCGCCAGGTACGCGTGATTGTAAGCCTCGCTACCAAAGTCAGCAATTGACGCTAACGTCTGGTAATTTGACCACAGATCTGGAGCACTCCGCTGCATTTCATTCCTAAACACGTCAACTGAGCCAACAAAGTAGCCACAATTCCACAAATAATTTCCCGACTCAACATACTGCTTCGCCGTCTCGTAATCAGGCTTTTCCTTGAACGACTCAACATTATAGACGCCCGCTTGAACATCAATCACCCCATCGCGCTGAATATAACCAAAGCCAGTCGACGGGAAGGTCGGCTCAATGCCGATCAGCGTAATACACTGCTGCTCGGTCGATACCCGGCCCGCCGTAGCAAACGAACGAGCAAACCCTTGGGTGTCACGCACATTATGATCAGAGTGAATAAAGGCAATCGGCTCAGTCCGGTCACGGTGGCGATTAATATAATCCAGGGCCAATACGATACAGTGCGCCGTCCCCCGCCGTCCCGGCTCGATCAAGAAGGCCTCGTCCGGCAGCTCGGGTAGCTGGGCCCGCAGCGCCCCGGCGTGGCTGGCCTCGGTCACCACATAAACGGTGTCACCGAGCTTTCTGGCCCGGTCATAGGCTTGCTGGACCATGGTGCGCTCACTAGTTAACGCCAAAAGTTGTTTTGGTTGAGTGGAGGTTGAGAGTGGCCAGAGACGCGTGCCTGAACCACCGGCAATAATTACAGCTATCATACTATTAGTATACCGAGTTAGGGGTATAAACACCACCTATTCTTTAGAGGATCCCGCACCCATATCACAACGAACTACTAACGGGACCCAATGGCGTCAACACCGCCCTCGTAGCCAAATAACATCGCTATAGCTTCTACCCTACCAAAGAACTCCTGTATCCGCTCGATCGTTGGTTTTTTAGGCATTAATGTAAGCTCTTTTAGTATCTCATTGCGTAGCGTGTCCTTATCAGTATCAAGCTCGCTCAGCAATTTGATGCGCTGTATCTCGGCTTTATAGTGCTGAGGAGCCTCAGACTTCTTTCCTAGTAATACGTGGGCCTGCATTCTAGCTTGTTCGTCGCGCTTTCTGTCAAAATCAAGATTATCTGTTTCCTGCTTAACCTGCGATTCTGGATACATCAGGTCGACCTCAGTTCCACCGACACGCTCTCCATTAGCCATTGCCGCCAGAACAGTATAGTACATATATAACCAGTTGTTCATTCCCGGTGCATCTGAAGGATAATCTAATAGGTGCTGCATCCCTTGACGATTATAGCCCCGTGGACCAGCGAGCGCATCCGCCAGCATTCCTAGTATATACTCGAATAACCAGCCGATCAATTCCTCGGTACGCCGCTGGAATGGCGGCATTGATTCTTTTGAACGCTCTGTCCGCCCAATAACGACGACTGAAAACTCATCCAGCGTCCTACTAATCTCTTCTGCAAAATCTGGCATACCCGTTTTCTCTGGCTCGGAGGTGATAATTTTATTTCCACCTTGATCTAGTACACACCTCGCACCAATCTGTCGCTGCTTGGGAATTCCTCCTTCTTCTGGTTTAACACATACTACGGCAGCCCCGAGCTGACCGAGGTCCTTTGCAATAAGCGGATCAGGCGACGCATCAACCACAACGCATGGCAGCTCATGGTCTTTGACACATCTCTTTACGGTCGTGCGCGCGAGGTCGTAACGGAGATCGTTACGCTTATACTTTGTTCCCGTCACTATAACAACCGGTGCTCCCTCTATAGAAGGCCTCTTAACTTCAGTCATACTATCATTTTAACATATAAGTTTAATTTGTCAATGACAGATCAGTCCTCTTACACTTCAAAAACGCTTTGCACGAACGATACTGCGTCCTCTACACGCTTCACGTTCTCTCCCTGTTCACCCGGACGCATTTCGATTGACACAACACCCTCATAGCCAATGTGTTTTAGCGCATCAGCTGCGGCACGATAATCAACATCGTCTCGATTATAAACTCGATCAAGCATCGGAGCACTAACATGAAAATGCTTCAAGATATCGCCATTATTTCGTATCGATTCGCCAATATCATCACCAGCCAGCGCCATGCACGCCGTATCAAGATGCAGACCGATTCCCTCTGAGTTAACCATACGGACAAGCCGCGCGCCTTCGTCTGCTGTTGTCACGTAGTCACAATTATATTGAGGTGCATTTGGTTCGATACAGAGCATGGTATTATGCCGCTTGGCGACATCACCGAGCTCGGCGAAGAAACGGCTTGCGATGCTGTCCGCTTCTTCTACTGACATCGCACCGCGCTGTCGATTCTTTGGTGAACCAAATACCAGCCGACCAGCACCCATATCCCCAGCTAACCGCAAAAAGTCAGCCATATATTGCTGCATCTCGTTGCGAAGTTCGCTTGATTCAAACAGCTTTAGGTCAGGGCGCGCAAACAGCATCGACTGAAAGGCTACAATCTCAATACCATACCCCCGCCACCACTCGACATATTCGTTAATTTGCTCGGGAGTTGCCTTGGTCGGATCATCCCAACGCTTCGTCGGCGCGATCTCGACATAGCGCACGCCAAGCTCCCGCAGTCTCGCGGCGACGTCCGCTTCTTCTTCATTTGTCCATGCGATGTTTGATATAGCTAGTTTCATATGGTAATTATACCACTATTTATCCTATGGGCTATGCCGCGAGACCACATTGCTTTTTAAAGATTTCGATCTCCTCCTTAAGAACCTTCGGGTTCAAAGGACCTCTCATTTCGATTGATACCCAACCATCATAATTAGCCCCTCTGAGAGCATCCATATAGCCTCCCTGGGGAACCTCCGGCGCAAGTGAAAGCCGCTTCAGCTCCGGAGCGCTGGCATCAATACCGCGTACACTATCTCTATGGTTATGGATCAGTGAAGCCAAATCCCCCGGCGCGTCCCCAGCGCCATACATCGCCGCTGCATCAGGATGAATTCCGAACCCCAAACGGTTCTCCGTCTCGAGCCCATCAGCAATGCGACAAGTCAGATCCTCAGCCTGCCCTAGTGTGATACCAAACTCATTGCCATAGCCACACAACGGCTCAATTGCTAGCTGTGTACTATTACGAGCGGCCGTACGAGCAACCCTAGCAAATAACCTGATCGCCTCCTCCATGGCCTGTTTATAGCTACGACCCCCCAGTTTACGCAGCGCTGGCGAGCCAAATGACATCGAATCTGCACCGAGCTCACCGGCGAGTATAGCTTGAACTTCTAGATGTTTCGCTAGACGTTCGCGTTCATGGTCACTGCCAAAAAGTGCCATATCCTTGGTGGCATACGTCAAAGACTGCAACCCAACAACCGTTAGACCGAGACCCCCGAGACGCTTGCGGTATTCTCTGGCCTCCCGCTCCATAGTTTTGAGGCGGTCTTTGCGCTCCCGCTCAGAGAAATTAGTGATTTCCGGTAGGTCCGACCAGATTGTCGGCGGTGCAATCACCAGCCCCTCAACACCACTCTGCGACACGCACTTCAGTGCTGCTTGTTGATCTTTACCAAAGGCAATATTCGAGATGGCAAGCTTCATTGACTCCTTTGAACTCATGCTCGCATTATACCATGATTACTTATTTTTTGCAACAAACTCCTTGATGCCTGCCAGCTCTTGCTCCTTTGTGTATAGATAGTCACCTTCACCGCCATACGCCTCAGCATATTTACTGTGCATATCCCAGTAGGCCGGTGTTACTCCTTCTGGTGTGTTGGTAAACTCTATACCAAAGGCAACCTTGGCGACTTCCCGCGTGCTGACTGGTGGCGTCGCAAAATTAACCAGTGGCAGATTATTCTCTAAAGCAATGGTGATATCGCGCCAAATATTGGCGAGATTATAGTACTGGTACATACCATCAGCATGGATTTTCTCAACCATGTTATTGTTCATCAGATCATAAATAACGTTCTTCTTCAGCCCGTCACCAAATAACCCCGGCAGGCGAACAATTGTTGTGTCAAAGTTCTCACGACAGAATTGCTCAAGATAATACCTATTAACTCCGTATGGCAAAAGCCCTTCGGTTTCAATGGGCGTATCTTCGTTAGCGCCATTCGGGTTTTTATAAACACCGACTGTTGAAATCAGGACGAGTTTCTTGATCTTTACCTTTTTGATATGTGAAATAAAATCCTCAATCTCCGCGCGGTCGACCTCTGGCTCCTGATTAATCCGCCACATTTCAGCACGGTTTGCGGCACTCACCACCAGGTCGTACTCTTGACCTTCAATGTCAGCTATATTTTTGCTGTTATAATAATCGTCAAACTCGTGTTGACTCTTTATATTTCCACCGACGAATCCGGTGTACCCAATTAAGGCAGTCTTCATAGTATATTCCTCCTGGCTACAATTATGTCAGATTTTATATAAAACTCAACGATAGCCCAGTATGGACATGCGACAATATCAATTATAGAATGGTTTAGGTACTATGAAGAAACCTAAAATTTTAGGCCAGATAACTCTTAAACAAGCGCTGCTTTTTACCGCGGTATTTGTAAGTATTGCCCACTTGTTGGTTTTCGTAGGCTACGCTGTGTTCGCAGCTCTCGGGAATGGCCTGGTGATGGATTCCTATGCGGCCAATGGAACGTTCCAGCTATACAACCCCCTCCGTCGATTACTTGATGGTGAAGTTTTAGCACGAGACTTTCCATTCTTTCACGGGGTAGGAGTTCCCCTGCTTCATTTCCCCTTGTTTTACATCATGGGGCACAACTTATTTGCTGTAGAGGTTGCAAAGTTACTAGTATCACCACTCATATTCCTCATCTCGTCTTTCTTGCTATTTTGGGCTTACTTCAAAAATGTAAAGAAAGCGGTCTTTACAACAAGTATATTTACCGTCATTTCCCTACTGTGCATCGATGCAATTTGGGCGGGTAATTCCCTTCTGGGTCTCAGGACGGCCTTTCCATTCATTGCAGCAGCGTTTATGTTATGGCACCCAAACTGGCATGTTAATATCGGTAAACATAAGACGAGAGTCGACTTTTATTATCCTATTCTCTATACCCTCATGGGGATTTCCGTCGCCTGCGGAACCGAACAGGGTCTAGCATTTATGCTTGCTTATGTGCTCATCAGGGTAATTCAGTATATTCGTTCCAAGGAAACGATAAAAAAGCGGGTGCTGGCGTTTGTTGGCGAGTTATGTGGTGTAGCACTGGCCACATATGTCGTGCTTTCAATTATGACGCTTGGCCACGCACACGAGGCACTTTACTATGCACTCGTTGAAGTTTCAGGCGACCAAGGATGGTACTTTGGCGCTCCGCCGAACAGTTTTTTGCAATTAAGCAATCTTGATCAGTTATTCACCAACAGAATGCTATTCTACATGCTGCCCATCATTATCGGCGGTATTGTTGCCTATATAATTGGTGTAAAGAAAGCTCTACTGTCCAAAAAAGAAACGTTCGTTTTCTCTATCTTGCTACTATATGGCCTGGTGGTGTTTGCTGTTTCTGCCACTGGTTACTGGGCGCCCAGTGCGCAGCTCATACCACTGGAGCGGGCGGCAGGAGTTATTCTCGTGGCGATAGTAACTCATGTGATATATAACCTGATCCAAGCAAAAAAATCGACTCCTAACACTAAAGGTAAAGGCTTCTCGGTCTTAGCATTCGGGTTGTTGCTTGGTAGCATCATCGCCCTAGGATATAACACTGCGGTATTTCTACAAAAAATTGATTGGATGCCGCTAAGACACATTATTACTGAGTCAAGAAAGGCCAGGCATTCTACTGATGATGCTGAATATGTCAGCACCGCCTGGAGGAAGCGCCTCGAGGCCTTTGCTCCACATATTGAAAGGGGGCACGTGTCTGGTCTACCTATACCAGTGTTTATGATTCGATTCGCCAACAGAAGAATGGATCTTCGGGGGGTGAAGACTATATTATACACGCCCTAGGCCCCGCCAGAAGAAATCACTACACTCAAGATTTTATAACCCAAAAGCCTGATTACGTCATAACCCTAAACCCCTCATATTTTAAGTATGAGGAGTGGCTGTGGACTCGTCACTGGGCATTTTATAAGGAGCTTCAGGATAACTACACTATCATTGCAACAAATGATTCTCATGTTTTGTGGAAACGCCGGGCGGGTACTGCGGCACAGAAAAAGACGAGCCATCCGAAACACCACATACAAAAAGACGCAAACGGAGATTATGTCATTACTGCTGGTGCCGCAAACAATATATGCGTGTTTGAAGTGTCGGTTCGCTACAATGCTAGAAGCATTCTACCCATGACCGCTAAATTACCGAGATACCTCCTAGAGTTATCTGGATCATCACTACAAAAACATCCTGTGTCGCTACCACAATACGACACGGGCTGGAGCTTCCCTGTGGCACTGGCACCAAATGATTCATCCATACGAATTTCGCCAAAAGTTTATAGTTTGATACCAGGGGTTTCACTGGAAATACAAGACGTATCTTACCGCGAGGTTACCGCCCAAAACAACCTGTACATCTATCAAAGTAACTTCTGCCTACATAACGCTAATAAATGCGAAGGGATTAATAAACGCTAGCTACGAGTGGCGGCCTTCTTTCTTTGGTCGGCTTAATATTATCGTGAATAGTCCGGACAGTATCGCCGCAAAAACCGACCAATACATATACCGATAATCAACCGCCACAGCCATAGGAAAGTATGCCACGATATATATGAGACCCGACAAAGCCACTGCGCGTGTAAAGCGTCGCTGTACCTGTTCTCGTATTCTCCCGCTCTTATAGTAAATGAAGACAAGGACAGCAAGATATAGCCATGGCTGAAAAATCAGCGGGACATTCGCCTGGGCACCGCCTTTAACATATGCCGCTAGACCACTGATGGCATATTCATTCTTTACCGCGGCACCGACCTGGTTTTGCTCAATACCAGGCTGAAAAATATACATACGCTCTGGTTGCGGAAAGAGAAATATCGAAAAAGTTGCCAACCGATACGATACATATCTTACTGGATGTTTCATAATTGTCGATATCCAATCGTTAAATACACCTTGGTGTTCATTTTTGAGCACTTCTCGCTGGGCCGCTGTCGTGCATATAATGTAAGAATTCATGATATCTTTTGTTTTATCGCGACAGGTGTCATGAATTTTTTTGTACATAGACCACCGACCGTGATGTTCTCTATCAAAATTAGCAACGTGAACTATATCGTCAAGCTGCACAGCGGTAATTGGATGAGTTTTTTCGCTAGGCTGATTAATGACAATGGTAACACCAATCGTTACCACTAAACCAATTATTACACTAGCAAGACCGCTCCACACAGGAGGTCGCTTGGTTAACAAGCTCGGCAATACAAACAGAATGGGCAGCACCGCAAACAGTGCATTATATCGTAAGATACCAGCATAGAGAATCAATAGCAGCGCCAGTCCGACGATACCATACACAGCAACGCGCCCTAGTGATTTTTTACTACTTATGATGAACCATATGAGCAGCACCGCCAATGTTAAACTGAATGCCATCTGAACATCTTTCCATATTACGCCAGCAATATTCACTATATTAGGCAGTAGTATAATTATGTAGACGGAAAGAGCCCATGCGCGGTTACGAGTGTGCCGATACACGAGAATCGACAGCATAAACATAGCCGCGACAAGCAGTACCAGCTGAAAAATCAGCATAGATGAGATGTGACCAGTTACTCTAATCAGAAATCCCCACAGCCGCGTCATCACTGGCGGATGCCAATCAGTGAGGCGAGCTACGCCCGTGGCTTGCTCAAGGTGGCTAATGGAGTCGGGCGACATATATCCAGGATAGAAAACGATGACGAGCAGCATTAGCATACCTGCTGCTACCAACGCAGACTGAATGTGAAATCTTGAGAGGCTATTTTTTACGTTTGCGATATTTTCCGGCCACCGCATAGAACAACACCTTCAGAACGTGCATATTTCCCTTAATGGGGCTAATTTTTGTTGGTGTTTTGCCTTTCTTCGGATACGTTCGCACCACTGGCGTTTCGGCCGTTTTATATTGTTTGCGGCGACTACTCTCGATAGCGAGGTAATAATGAAGTTCATAGGTTTGAAATATATCACGAAATACAGCAATGTCCGGGTCTTTGAGTAGCTTTGCGCTATAAGCACGAAAGCCATTTGTGGTATCGGTATGCCTCTGACCAGCCGCCAGACTTATCAGCGGCGCATGGATCAGGTGAAGGCCTATCTCTCTCGAAAGCGGCGTATTTACCGCCTTGCCGCCCGGTATAAACCGTGAACCCTGAATATGGTCATACCCCTGATCAAGCAGCTTAATAAAGTCAGGAATTCTCTCTATACTATCCTTGCCATTACCGTCAACAACGACTACTCCTTCATAACCCTCAGAAAGAGCCCAGGCGAACGCCATTCTCATCTGTGCACTTAACTTACCCTTGCCCCTTTTTGTCAATAAAGCACGTACGTCTTGAGATTTCAAGAAATCAGCCTCAAGTGAACCATCAGTGCTACCACCATCAGCCACTACAATATCAATCTGTTTTGCTAATGGCTTCATTTTTTGTAGTTGCTTTTGAACACGCTCTCCCTCATTAATGACAAAAATACATACACAATATTTGTGTTTTTTCTTGTTTATTTCATTTACCTCAAAGTCTGGAAACTCCCACTCTGGATGATCTCGGCGGATACGATCTTGCTTGTTGGTCGGAGCTTTTGTCATGATGTAATATTCTTCCTTTCTGCGTTCGCTAGTGACGTTGTACTACTTAGCTCGTCAAGCACATAATACCTAGCATCTCGTCTCGATTCTACTAGTATTTTACCAATGTATTCAGACAGAATTACCATAAATAAAAATAGGATAAAAAACATTCCTGACAGCTCAAGCGAAGTCGATACCCAGCCCTCTGCAACATTCTTTTTGGTGAGAGCTATGACCACAACATAAAGCGCATACATCATATTTACAACACTG
Organism: Candidatus Saccharibacteria bacterium oral taxon 488; assembly: GCA_010202645.1. NCBI lineage: Bacteria > Candidatus Saccharimonadota > Candidatus Saccharibacteria bacterium oral taxon 488. The sequence continues at coordinate 831,967 of CP047920.1, forward strand.
GCAAAGAACCCAACCCACGACATAAAGCGGAGCGGATGTGTCGAGTGGCTGGTAATGATATCGAGCGCCTCTAGTGTCCCTCGCCCGAAGCCATGTTTTTTTACAGGATCAACCAGAGGTGAATAGGTATACTCGGTATATGAATAGCCGATAGTCCTGATCATGTGCCGAATGTGGCTATCATGTCGAGTTGATAGAGTTATCGCTCGTATGGCACGGCGATTGAGAGATATAAGATATGTTGCTTGTAGTGGAATATCTATATTGATGTATTTGCGATTATACCAATAAAACAACCTGCGACCGATACCAGATTTTGACAGAAGGCGCTTTGTAGTTATGTCGGCAACACCTTGCACGATATCGTGTTTTTTATTCGCCTCAACAATGTTCATTACATCCTCTATGCCGTCAATAGTGGGATTAGTTACTACCGCATAGTCGCCAATTGCGCCTTCGAGACCAGCGATAATGGCGATATCATATGTGTATTGTCGAGAGAGGCGGATAAGCCGCATACATGGCAGTTCATCGAGAAGCCCACTGACAGCAATCACACTATTTTGACTCAAATCATTATCGACAATTATAATCTCATAATTTGTGTAGCTACCCATTAATCTCTGTGAGAGCCTACGACAATAGTCGGGAAAACCATCAAAGTCGCGCGTTACGACAATAACCGACACAAAGATATCTTGTTTACTCGATTTTTTATTTGTCTTAGTCGAACTATTTTTTGCCATATAGCTTGTCTAACTCCTCGTACACATCGTAAATATTATCTAGCTTACCGCCCATTATACAAACATACCCATCATAGCCCAAATTGGCCTTAAACAAAATAGGACGGCTATCATCATCTTCACTCTTAACAAGCACTGTTTTTACTTCAACGATCGACTCCTCGTATTTCATGTCCTTGAGGGCTGGGATAAAACGCACCACATCGTTATACATTTGTTTGTAATTACTCTGGAAAGAACTTTTGTCGAGATAGGCGTGAGTGTCAATTTTCTCAGCCGGCGTATCCTCGTTGTCAACCCATGACTCGTGCGGCGTATACCTGACATGAGAGAGTGTATATAATCCCCTGGAGGGAAACGGCATAATAGAGAAAAACGGACCGTCCATCACCGTAATACTAAAGTCCTTTAGATGCTCCGGCAAGCTCACCAAACACATCTCTGTAACTTCATGCTTCAAGCCAACAAGCGGTATATTTGATGCACGATGAAGCGTGTTAATATTGGCATACGTACAATTTAATACGAAGTCGCCCCTGAATTTGCCACTATCAGTGACAACGCACAGCCCATCTGGCGTTTCATCAATCATAGTAACGCGACAACCTGTGTGAAGCGTTATTCCCGGACGATCGTTGATTTGCCGCAGTAAGTCGTCTCTCAGGGCGTGGGCATTAAAGGCATATTCTTTAACCTTAAAGACTTCTTCAATGAGATTTTTATTAAACATTTTTTGAATGTTTGGCGGAGCTACCGCTATATCTGCCTCAATCTTATCCGCAAAATTCTTGAATTGATGTGCATTAACCTTGGATAGATGCTTGGCAACAGCATAGTATTTATTAAAATCTGAATGAATTGCCGCTCCAAACTGTTTCGTAAAGCGTGGAAAATTAACCGCTGAACGATATCCCGTTAGAATACTTCTCGGGTAGTGATAGCCATTGTGTACCCTAGCTTGGTTAACATATGACGCCCGAGTCATTGTCTGTTTTTCTTTTTCTAAAATATCAATATTCTTGACGCCCAGGGTGTCGTACAGGTACAGCGCTACACTCAATCCATAAAAACCGCCGCCAATTATTACCGTTTTGTTATGCATGTTTTCTCCATTTTTTAACCATATTGCCAACATACAAACCAACTATCATATAGACAAACAGAAGCAGCGGCATATAGAATACGATACCGTTAATGTGGGCGTGAGGCAAAGCGTGTCCAGGCATAAGAATTAACCAACTCAGTGCCCCAGCTAATGAAATGTGTAACGACCATAGGAATGAACGATAATACTTGAAAGATGAATGTCGCCTCTTAAGATAGAATAACACTAAATACCCCACAAGTACCCAAACGAGTATCGACTGAACAATCTCACCAAACACCCCCTTGATCGACAGCGGCAAGCTCAGTGCCGGCAATAGTACATAGTTACCGGCGTTTATCGCCAGATACTGATATGTTGATCCTTTATCTTTTGCCAGCTCCTCCATATTAATAAATCGATCGGCAAATGTATATGACTCAGGTAGCAGCGTCTTTAAGTTACCAATAGCATGAGCTCGCATCTTTCTAATTCCCGAAAGCCCTCTCTCCGATGCCCGCTCATTAATTATCTTGAGAGCGGTGTCTGAGGAGTGGTAGTAATCAGAGAGTGCCATAAAGTTGGTTGCGTACGCACCAACAAAGGCCACAACAACCACGATACATGTCATGACGGCGTGCTTCCAGGGGCTGATAACTTTTTGTTTATTATTGACGAGTTCAAAGAATATGATTGGTACAAATACAGATATAGCAATTGTTGATATATACTCATAGCCGCCCAGAAGTTTTAAGAATAGCAATATGGTTTCACCGAGGTAGAATAGCCACATTTTCTTCGATGATTTACAGTATGAGTAACTCAGAAAGGCAAAGGCAAACGGAGCAAACATGAGCGGCTCTATCCAGTACATGTTTTGGGCGTAGCCGACAATCCACGGGCTAAATGCAACCAGTGTCGCGAATACTGCTGCAACAACAAAACCAAATAATTTCCTAACCCTAAGAGCTACAAGCGCCATAAGAGCTGCCATGGCCGCAGACAGAACCACATTAACTTTCTTAAAATATACCGGCAATTTCGCACTATCGTTTGGTGCTAGTGCGGTAATTATTCTCGCCTGTAGACCATATTGCGAAGCATACGGTTTGAGCAGGCTGGCATCACAACCCCCAGTCGTCATGACTGAATTATAATCTTCATTTTTAGCAACGATTAGCGGCCCGCTATAACCAGATTTTTCCTTGCAACGAGCCGTCTTTTCTACTATAGCCGATGAGTCGCGCTGAAAGCCATCAAACCATTCGCGCCACAAACCGACTCCAAAAATATTACCAAAGAAAGATAAAAACAAAACTCCCCAGACAACTCCAAAAAACAGTATGCTCTTTTTTCGCTCCATAATACTTACCATATAGTATCATAACTTAACGATAGACTAAAGTGACTACCTAAATTATAATAGCGTCATGAAACCACTTTTATCCATCATCGTTACCGCCCATCACGAAGGCCTTATTGCCCATAAGACTATGCGCTCTATTGAGCGCGCTGTTAGTCTGCTTCGTGATAGCGATATTTCTTACGAAATAATTATATCAATTGACCGTGGCGATGAAGAAACAATTCGCTACTTCAGTAATTATACCGCTCTGCCGATCGCTATACACCAATGGGATCATGGCGACCTCGCACAGTCTCGCAATAGTGCAATCACTAGGGCACATGGTCGTTTTATCGCATTTATTGACGCGGATGATTTAATGAGCGCTAACTGGTTGCGCGATGGTGTACAATTTTTAACAGCCCATTCCTATGGTAAGTACGTTGCTCATAGTGCATACACTATTGAGTTTGAGGGGGCAAACGCCATCGTTGAAAAAGTTGGCTACACCAATAAAGACCGCGACACTCTATTGAGCGTACTCTCGGGACGATGGAACTCGGTCATTATTGCACCAAGTACTTTACTCCGCCAGTTTCCATACACACCAAACAGCCCAGGATATGGCTATGAAGATTGGTTTATGAGCTGTCAGTTCATCCAGCATGGTGTCAAAAATGTCCTCATTCCGGAAACCGCTATCTTTGTTCGCCGTAAGGCCGCTGGCTCGGAATGGGCACGCCAAAAAACTAGCCGCTCAGTGCTCCACGCCCACCCCCTCTTTAGTCCATCGCACTTTCGTACCATCAAGCTTGACTCGGTTGCCACGCCTGCCTCAGAGCAGCGGCGCCAAACAAAAAATACCATCAAAGAACTGCTGATTCGTTCTCGCATTCCACTAGGGTTAGTCAAGCGGCCGCTCGCAATCATCCGACGCGGACGCAATGTGCTCAAAAAAAAGAAGTCGACACCGGCGACCGAGGTGCTGCCAGCGTGGCTTGATGCTGAATGGCGAGCATTACATCATATTGAGAAACTAATTTTTCCACCACATCCATTGCCGACAGTATACCACACAATTACCGATGATCATTATCGTGTTGGCTTGGCGTACTGGCAAATGTGTCGTGATTTACGAAACGATAGGTATGATTATGTGTTGTTCGTACCGTGGCTCAAGCGTGGTGGTGCTGATCTATTTGCCCTTAACTACGCCAACACCGCTGCGTCACTCGGCAAGAAAGTTTTGGTTATTGCCACAAATGAAGTTGACGCTAATTACTCAGAGTGGCGACCACGACTTAACATCGACGTAGATTTCGTGCCGTTTGGGACAATTACCCGATTCTTCCCGATAGAACAAAAATATAGACTGCTAGAACAATTGATCGAGAATATTCATGCGCCTGTGCTCCATATTCTCAACTCAGAGCTAGCCTATGATTTTGTGCGAGATCACGCAGTGTATATCAAGGCCACCGGTAAAAAAGTTATTGCTACGTCCTATAGCCAAAGCATCGATGAAACTGGACGAGTGTTTGGTTTTTCGCACAGTCACCTACCGCAGGTCTATCACTTGCTAGCCGAGATAACCACCGACAATGAAGCCGTCAAGTCAATGTGGGTTAACGAATATGCTTATGACGCGGATGCAATTACCGTTCACCATCAGCCACTTGATAGCGGTGCGTACACACCGATAACAGAGTTGGCCGGTCAAAGGCGGGTTCTTTGGGCGTCCCGCCTATCACCAGAGAAATTACCTCAACTAGTTGCAGCTATCGCTGATCTATTACCTGATGATGTCCACATTGATATGTACGGTGACGCATCGAGCGAGTTTCCCACCCATAAACTACCGTCACATCCACGGGTTCATTACCGCGGCGGCTTTAATGGTGTACCGTCACTGCCTGTTGACAACTATGACGCCTTTCTCTACACATCGCTCTTTGACGGCATGCCAAATACGCCAATTGAGATAGCCCTGTGCGGCTTGCCCCTGGTAGCAGCGCGAGTTGGTGGAGTAGCAGACTTTGTTGGTACATATGGACAGATTGTTGATGATATCACCAATCCAAAAGCCTACGCTGATGCGTTAACTGTTGTTCTGGACAATCCCAAGACAGCGTTTGCCAACGCCCAATCTCTACGAAAGCAGGCGCTACGTGATTTTTCACAAAAAAGGTTTTTGACAGAAGTTAGGCGTATGCTTAAGCGATAATTGTCCGTCCTACTCGCGCACTCTCATCTCCCCCTTCACCGCCTCGTTACCAGTCTCAAGCGGTGGAGCGGCATATTCGTGCCACGTACGGCCGTCAAAGGTGGAGAAGTAGGCGCGGTAGACACCAACTGGGAAGGAGCGAGTGGTCTTGAACTCTTGTTCTTGCCCAGGTTGGATGGTGGCTGGCTGGAGACAGCCGAGGTCGTAGTTTGCTCCATGTTGGTTACGCATAATGAGACAAGTGCGATTAGTGGTGGTGATTGGTTGGCTCGCAAAGTTCTTGATCTTAAAGGTGGTAGTGACTGGCTCGCCGGCACGTGGAGAGGGGTTAGAGAAAGTGATGCCCTGGGTGAGTGTGGGGTTGGGGAGGATGGTGAATGATAAGCTGGTTACCTCCTTACCAGTCAACCCCGGTAGCGCCACCCCTTCGTGCCAGCGATTACCATCGTATAGCGCAAAGAAGGCTCTATACGTGCCTGGTTTGTCAAAAGGACGACTTAGCGAAAACTGCACACTACCATTTGGAGCAATTCCCTTTGTTGATTGACAGCCGAGGTCATGGTTCTCGCCACGTGGACCCCGAATAATGTAGCACAGGTGCTGATCAGTTTGCGACACCGCCGAACTAAGATTGCGCAGAGTGAATGAGCCGGTCAGCTTGTCACCAGCACGTGCTCGCGCCGGCGCGATTGATAATCCCTGTGACATGACGACATCCTGCAGCACTCTCATCTCCCCCTTCACCGCCTCGTTACCAGTCTCAAGCGGTGGAGCGGCATATTCGTGCCACGTACGGCCGTCAAAGGTGGAGAAGTAGGCGCGGTAGACACCAACTGGGAAGGAGCGAGTGGTCTTGAACTCTTGTTCTTGCCCAGGTTGGATGGTGGCTGGCTGGAGACAGCCGAGGTCGTAGTTTGCTCCATGTTGGTTACGCATAATGAGACAAGTGCGATTAGTGGTGGTGATTGGTTGGCTCGCAAAGTTCTTGATCTTAAAGGTGGTAGTGACTGGCTCGCCGGCACGTGGAGAGGGGTTAGAGAAAGTGATGCCCTGGGTGAGTGTGGGGTTGGGGAGGATGGTGAATTGCGCCCGGTTACCAGCACTAGCCGGCGTTGGCACCGGATACTGCGCCTCGGTCCAGGTTGTCCCCTTGTCGAGAGTGCCGCTAATTCGCACCTTGTATATACCACTTTCCCGCGGAATAAACTCCCGATCGTAGGTGTAGGTTGCACCCGGCGCAAGGCTGTTGACTGTATCAAAACTGGCATCAGCATTTCGTCCACTCGGACTAGTAATTGCCGCACCAAAGTAACCAAGGTCAACTGGCTTCGGACTATTGTTTTTAACTGTGAAGCGAATCCGTGTTGATTGCCCAACGTGAGTTCGTTGGTTCTGAATAGTTACTGGGGAAGTTACTGTTGGCGCCGTTTGCACAAACGTCGACACTTCGCGGCTATGGCCCGGAGCTGATTCTGGATAGTTATTACTCCAACCGTTGCCCTCACGGTAATTTGTGATCCAGAACTTATAATTCTCCTCTTTCGTTAACTTAGTTGTCACTCGGTAGGTATATGTCTGCCATGGCTCAAGAATAACCCGTTGGCTACCAAAGTCATAGTTATTCCACTTGCTATCCCGGGCGGCTATCGCCATAGTACCTAGATCGCGACGCTGATTTGTGGCGTTACGGATAGTAAACGATGCGGTTATTGTCATGTCCGTAAATAGTTTTGACCCGGTCCCCTCCGTCCTCACCGACAGCGGCGATTCAATTCGCACAGATTTCAGCGGCGAACCAAACCATTCATTAAAGAAGCGCCAAAAATTACGATTGCCATACGCGCCGCAGTGAGCTGTTCCTGGATAGGCGTTGAGCGCACCTTGATTTGGTTGATATGGGGTGTAGTTATACAAATTAGCTGTTGCTTGATTCTCGATATACACCCATGAGCCGCCGCAGGCTGCGTTTGTGTTATACTGGATGTAGTTTGATCGGCCAGCCTTATAGCGATATTCGCCCGGCCGATTAGTATAAAGCCGGAATTGCCGCGCCGCCATCCGCAACTGGTTGTACATGCCGGCATATTCACTTGAGCAGTTTGCTGTATTACCCGGGCCGCTGTCCGGACAAGCAAACCCCATAGCATACTTGTACTGACTCTTGAGTGGCCAGACATCAGTAAACAACGACCCCTGTTCTTTCTTTAGCGTCACCAGCATTACTTGCGGATTAATACCAAATTCTTTTGATACATTCCAGATAATATTGGCCACCGACAGACCGCCAGCAAACCAGCCGCCACCCCTTTCAAACGAGGTCTCTTTCGTACTTGGATTTTCATGATAATCACGCAGGCAGGCATACGGTGGGCCGTGCCAACCGCGTTTAGCTGCATATTGCGCTCGCGTACCTCCGCCATACTCGGAGGGCCCAGTTCCCCACGTATCGCAAGCTGGAGTATGACTGTTAATAAAGTTTTGGATATCTTGAACACTTGAAAATGTATTGGTGTCATAAAAAACATTGTCATCAATAATTCGCCCGGGACTCCATGGTGACAATGCTCCTGTTTTTGGCCAGAAGACAACCCCTAGACCAACAACACCAACGACGATCAGTGTATACCCGACACGCTTTAGCCAGGACGGTTTCATATTCTGTAACTGAATCATCGTAACCCCTCCTTGCGGAACGACGGCCCATTTGTAGATTCTCCAACATATGCACTCGATGAGTAAGTAACTTTAATTGACATGTCAGTGCCCGATGGTAATTCTGACAGTGGAATCTCGGCCATCCGACAATTCGTCGAGCTCGGACCAGCGTATGCGCCAGTTTGGCGCGAAACTTGACCACCAGACCAGTAGACCGTGAAGGTACAGCTGCCACCATTTTCGACAATAGCGTTAACGCCGCCATCAATCTGTAGATGCTGGCGATCACCACTCAGACCGTAACCACTTACGATTGGCGTCACTGCTCGTTTTGAGCCGCGTTGCTCACCAGGACCAGCTGGCTTATCGGAGCTGCGGCCATCACGTTCTTCTGGCTTCGTCTTACTGTCGTCAACTTTCTTATTACCGTCTTTGTTGCTGTTATTTTCCTTTGCTCGGGACGAATTAGCATCATCCTTGGCCCGCTCTGTTTGTTGTGGCCGCGTTATCGCATAAACAACCGCCGCAATGGCAATCACGATGACCGCACTTACTAAACTAATTATTACAATCTTGGTCCTCTTTGGCGATGTTTGTTTAACTCGCATAGTGTTGTTTCCCCTGTTTTATCCTATCAGCTTAAGCATAACAGTTAATCGTTGGGTTTTCAATATTTTGCCAATAAAGATGCTATAATATCCCGTATGAGTGCACAGAAATCCCAAATCAAAACGCCGTTGGTGTCAATTATTACCGCTACCTATAACGATGAAACATATATTGAATCGTCAATTCGCTCCGTATTATCGCAAGATTTTACCGATTTTGAGTACCTCATTATTAATGATGGCTCAACCGATAATACAAAAAAAATTGTTCAGCGCCTCCAAAAGGAAGATAGCCGCATTCGCCTCATTAATCAAAAAAACAGTGGCCTCGTGGCTTCACTCAACCGCGGCATTACCGAAGCGCGTGGCACCTACATTGCTCGCATTGATGGCGACGATGAGTGGCTACCACACAAGCTCAGGACTCAAGTCACTATGTTAGAGAAAAACAAAAACCTGGTTCTGGTTGGTGGTGGCGCAGAGATTATGAACCAAGACAGCGTACCAACTGGTTTTATTTTTAACGTTGCCCGTAATGAGGATATTCGACTCGGTCTTTGCATTTTTAATCAATTTTGTCATTCGTCAGTGGTTTATCGCCGCCAAGTAGCACTTGACGCTGGCCTTTACCCTGACACCTGTCCGGCTGAGGATTATGACCTGTTTAGTAAATTTGCCGAACACGGTGAACTTGCTAACGTACCTTACCCCGTTTTTCGCTATCGCATTAGTGACGGCAGTATCTCGGCTAAACGCCGCGATGAGCAAAATCGTCTCGCTAAAAAGTTTTCACTTCGCAACTGGGATGTTGTTCAACCGACGGTTACTAGCCGTGCCGACATTAAACGCGCCTTCGCTTATTATCTCAAAAATCCAATTAACCATGATTTTGGAATTAGCCACAAGCACGCCTACACGTTTGTACTAATGCGCATTGGTTATCATATGCTTCAAAAGGGACAGGTTGGTAAGGGGCTCCGTCAGCTTTGGAACGTGGCATCAACCGGGCGCACTGCCGCCAAGATCGTTGTTAAGTGGGGACTTGATATCATTAAGATTAAGCTTCGACCATCACGTCGAAAAACAAAAACAGCAGCTTAGTAGTACGAAGACAGAAGACAGCCGATTTATCACCAAACTATTGGACGGCTATCCTTTTCTATCTGTGATTGTGGCGCCACTGCCGCGGAATCAATGTTAATCCCCCAAACGACTGCCCAACCACTGAAAAGTCTTTCGTGATAGTAAATTCCTCGGCACGATAAGCAACGTCATACTTTACTGACCCATCGTGATTGAGGAGGTTAACATCAACATAATACGACCCCGGGCCCAAGTTTGCCTCGATATCAAGTGTCAGTTTTTTGTCTTTCGGTAGCTCAGCGAAACCCTCACGATTAGTAATAAAATTTGATACCAAATCACTATCCTTGCGATACAAATCAACCATGATTGCTCGCGTCTTATCGTGATGCCAAGCGATATCAAACGAGATAGTCTCACCAACCTTAAAGCTACGCTGCTTTTTACCCGTCGCATCGCGGATCGTAATATCAACATTTTCACCGGTGTATTGCCGATTCCTGTCAATACTTGCATCAATCACTGCTTGATTGAGCCGACTATACTCGTCAGCCACCTGTACCGGGTCTCCCTCTTTGATAATTGTGCCGTCTTGGATTAGTACAGCACGATTACAAAACTTCTTGACCGTTTCCATATCGTGTGTCACCAGGACAACTGTCTGCCCGCTGGCTTTATACTGCTCAAATATGTCGATACACTTGCGCTGGAATGCCTCATCACCGACAGCCAACACTTCATCGAAAATCATAATATCGTTACGCGCCTTAATTGCTACTGAAAACGCCAATCGTACCTGCATACCCGACGAATAATTTTTTAACTTCTGGTCCATAAACGGTTCAAGTTCAGCAAAGGCAACGATCTCATCATACATCGCCTCCATCTCTTTGCGGGTGAACCCAAGTAGTGCTCCGTTCAAAAAAACATTATCTCGGCCAGACAGCTCCGGGTTGAAGCCAACACCCAGTTCAATAAATGGTGTCAGTTTACCATGTAGCTGAATACTACCGCTCGTCGGTTGATATACACCGGCGAGAATTTTAAGCATGGTACTTTTTCCTGAGCCGTTCCGACCAACAATCCCGAAAAAGTCACCCTGATCAATAGTAAAACTAACCCCATCCAACACCTTTTGGACGGTCTTTTTATTTCGTTTAATAATATTAACAAAGGCATGCTTGATGCTAGAATTTTTTGACTGCGGGAGAATAAACTCCTTACGCACGTCTTTAACTATAATAGCCGGCTTCGTCATCTAAATATCCTCCGCAAATGAACATTGCTTACGCTGGAAGTGCCACCAGCCCAATCCAAACAACCCAACAGTTATTATAATTGGAACAAACCATAATAACGGATTGTGAAATGTTTGCCAAATTGTCTGAGAGGCGGGGTTACTAGGCATCAGTGTATGCCTGGCGTCTTGAATAATTTGCGTAACAGGGTTCAAAAACGCGACTTTCTGGATGACCGCAGGCATATAAATAATAGCAAAAATAATACCGCTGGCATAAAACCCAGCCTGCAATAAAATTTCCCAAATATATGCGATGTCACGAAATGTCACATAAAGCGCTGAGAGCAGGAGAGATAGGCCAATTGATAGCAAAAATAACTGGGCAATTATCGGAATTAGTAGCAACCACAACAAAGTTGGCATTAGACCACTTAGTAGCGCAAAAATTATCACCACAATCATCCCCAAGCCAAGGTTAATCAGCGCCGATACAGAGCTGGCAACTACTAAGAGGTGTCTTGGAATTGCTACTTTACGAATTAGTTGCCCATTTTCCACTACCGAACGAGTACCTACCATCGTTGCCTCAGAGAAAAAGTTCCATAGCACGACGCCAATTAATAACCAGACGCCAAAATATTCAATCCCTTTACTACCCTGTGGGAATGCATAGGTAAACAATACATACAAGATGCCGAATATGAACAGCGGCTTCAGAAGCGACCATACGTATCCGAGGGCAGAATTTTGGTAGCGAACCTTAAAGTCTGTGCTAACCATTGCGCGCAAAATTGCCCGATTTTTTTCATTACCAAAGAGATGTTTCACTCCCTGATTATACCAAATTACACCAAAAAGATATATACTTGTAAAATGAATCGGTTACGAGTTGTTATCGTACGAAATGCCGCACCTCATGATTTTGGTGGTGGCGAGCGATTTCCAGTGTTCTTAGCTCAGGAGCTACGAGAGCTGGGCCATTTGCCGGTTATTTTTAGTCACCACATGACACTCTGTGACTACGCTAAGCACGAACGGTTGACTTATCACCGCTCTTGGTGGTGGTCTCAACAAAACTGGAGCGGCTGGCGAGTTGTATTAACACCACTATATATACTCTGGCAGCTGCTACTCACTTTGTATTATATTATCCAATTTCATCGCTACAAAGCTGACGTTGTTCACCTGCAGAGTAAGGATGATTTTATTGCTGGGTCAATTGCTGGTAAGCTTATCGGTGCCCATGTTATCTGGACTGATCACGCCGACCTCAAACATGTCTGGAAGCAGCTCGGCGTATGGTATAAAAACCCGACTGGTAAGCTGGTTGCTTGGGCGGCACGCTCTGCCGACGCAATTACCCTCGTTAGCCAGAGTGAATGCCGTCTCGTTTCTGATAATCTGCCGTCAACCTCACCAATTCATCGTAAATTAACCGTTATCTATAATGGTGTCAACGACCAGAAACCAACACACACACCCATCAAAAGCCGCCCGTTCACGTTCTGTATCGCCGGCCGCCTGGTTGTTGATAAGGGAGTTAGCGAAGCGATCGCTGCATTCAAACGACTTCACGCTACACATCACGACACGCGCCTCATTCTGATCGGTGACGGACCAGATCGTTCACGGTTTGAGAAACAAGCCAAAGGGTTACCGGTCACCTTTCGTGGCCACCAAACAGACCCCCTCCCTGAAGTTGTCACCGCTGACGTATATCTTCATCCAACATACCACGAGGGGTTTAGTGTTTCACTCGTTGAGGCCAGTATGCTCCAGCTACCAATTATCGCCACTGACGTTGGCGGCAATCCAGAAATTATTCATCATAACAAGACTGGCCTCCTCGTCCCCGCAAAAGATTCGACAGCACTGCATCGCGCCATGGAGCAGCTATATTCTAACCCCAAGCTTCGCGTACGTCTAGCCGCCGCCGCTCGCCGTCAATATCTTGCCTCATTTGTTTTTCACATCATCGTTAAAACACAGTTTATTCCTTTGTATGAAAACGGGTTATAATATACCTATGAAGATTCGTATTGAAACCGCTGCCCTCACCGCTCCCAATATATCCGGGGTTGGTCATTACACCCGTATGTTAACCAATAGTTTAGCCCTTTATTCACCGCCAGGAACTGAAGTTTCAGCGTTTTATTTTAATTTTTTGAGCAAGCATCGGGATCCTATTCTAAACAACTCAATCAAGCATGAAAAACACACGCTCATACCTCAGCGACTATTCGCCAAGCTCCAGAGTTACGGTCTACCGCTACCATACGACCTCTTGTCATCGCCTGTCGACGTTGCTATTTTTCCAAATTTTGATCGCTGGACAACCAGTAAAGCAACTATCACTGCCGTCGTTATTCATGACCTCGGCTATCTCTATTTTCCTGAGACGATCGAACAGCGTAACCTAGCCCATTTACGCCGCCGCGTTGCTCATGCAGCCCGAACAGCAGACCTTATCATTACCGTCTCAGAGTCAGTCAAGGCGGAAATTATAACTGAATACGACGTGCCAGCTTCGAAAATTATCGTCACGCCAATACCAGCTGACCCAATTTATTCTCAACCGGGTACAATCGACGTTGCCGCCAAATATAACTTACCAACCAAGCGGTATATCTTTTCAATCGGCAATCTCGAACCGCGTAAAGATTTGCCGACGATGATCGCCGCCTTTCGTGCCCTGCCGGAAAAGGTCCGCAAGCAGTATTCATTAGTTTTAGCTGGCGGTAAGGGCTGGAAGACTGAAGCTACTGAGCGTGCCATTGCTAAAGCCCAGGCCGCGGGTGAACACGTCATTCGTCCAGGCTACATCCCCCAAGAAGACGTACCTGCATTTTATCAGCAAGCAGACCTTTTTTGCATGAGCTCCATTTACGAAGGATTCGGCATGCCGATTGTTGAGGCGCTGACTAGCGGTACGCCGGTTGTTGCCTCCGATATTCCTGTACTCCGCGAGGCTGGTGGAAATGCGGTTCTTTACGCTCAGCCTAAAAATCCCGACGACTTCATGAAAAAAATGCTCTCTATCATCGCTGACCCGCAAAAAGCACGCCTTGATATGAAAACTGCGGTTCAAGCTCATCTCAATACTATTTCCTGGCAGAATAATACCGATCGCCTCATCGCTGCTTTCAAGGAGGCCATTGCCGCTAAAAAACATCGCACCAACTAGGGTTTATGGGTTATACTTATCATTATGGCTCGTTTCAAACACTACATCACCAACCATGCCACCAAACTTCGCTTCGTCCTCATCGGTACCATCAACACCGCCATTGATTTTGGTGTGTTGTTTATGCTGACTTGGTTTATCAGCACGCCGAAAGAATTAGCCAATATTATCTCGACAACCATCGCCTTTAGTTTCAGCTTTGTCGCCAATCGATCATTCACCTTTCGCTCACGCACCGGCAATGTTCGTCGCCAGCTACTCCTCTTTACCCTCGTCACCCTGTTTGGTCTCTGGGTAATTCAGACTATCATTATTGCGCTACTCGCGCCAATTTTCATTAGCTTTAATTTCAGTCAGCCAGTAGCACTGTTTATTAGCAAGCTCATCGCCACCGTCGCCAGCCTCATCTGGAACTACCTGCTCTATACCAACGTTGTCTTCAAAGATTAAGAGCTCTTCTGCGAGATTACTAAGTGCCGTGCACGGCCCTCGCCCTCAGAGTGGGTCTCAATATCGCTATAGTCGCTCGCCACGTGATGCACCACCCAGCGATCGGCCGAATTTAGTTCAATAATTTTCGTCTCGCCCGTCCGCCGCACTTCTTCGATCCAGCCGCGCGCCTTGTCAGCAATCTTTTCGGCATGCTGCTTCTTATAATCAGCGATATCAACATTCACTCGCACCAGCGCCGCCTGACGGTTGCGCAAAATCGCTGACACCACCGTCTGTAGACTCCGTAACGTCTCAGCATTCCGCCCAATCAGCAAACTATTACGTTCACTCGACGGCACAACAGCCTTGATAACATCGTCTTCAACACTAACATCGACATCCAGATTGAGATCAAAGAACGCCAAAAAGTCCTCTAGGTATTTCTTGACAAATTCAATGGTCGCGATTTGATCCATATATCCTCCTTAATCCTTCGCCTTTATCCGCGTAATGTTCGCCTCAGTCGCTGTGGCCGCTCGTTGCGAAGCGGCTTTTGACTTTTTTGCTGATGCGGCAGACTTGCTCGTAGATTTTGGCGAACGCTTTTCGCCGGCAATTTGCTGCATTTCTGTCCCATCTTGCTTGAGAATAATAGCGTTTTGAATGTAGGCGGCAATGTTTGAGGTTGCCATATAGAGCGCCAGCGCCCCTGGCAAACTGATCATAATAAGGAACATAAACACTGGCATAACCTTCATCATTTTGCGCGTGACAATGGCATTAACCTCAGTTTGGTCAGCATTTTTGCCTTCACCGGCCTCCATCAGCACATCACGTAGTCGCTTCTTGCTGTCAGAGCTTGGCGACATCTGCTTTGATAATAAATATTGCAAGACAGCCGCCACTAAGGCGAGGACGAGCAGTCCAATTGATGCACCATTTGATGACAGCGCCTGCTTTGTCAGGTCCATCAATCCCAGGAAATTCTGGTTGAAATGATCCGGATGAGCGATCAAGTGCTTGACCGGCTCCCACTGCTCCATTACATCGTATGTGTACTTAGCGAGCTCTGAGCGCTGCAGTACGAATATCTGCACCACGCGGTAGATCGCGATCAGTACTGGCAGCTGGATAAGGAGTACTAGGATAGAGCTCATCGGCTTGATGTTATGCTTTTTATACACATCCATCATCGCCATCGCCCGCATATGTGGATTGCTCTTATATTTTTTGTTCAGCTTGGCAAGCTCGGGCTGTATCTTGCGCATCGCTTTAGCCTGGTGGAGTTGCTTCTTAACTAGTGGCCACAAGAGTAACCGCACAATTATTGTAAATAGTACAACGCTAACTCCAAAATCGCCGCCCGGGATCAGCGCGTAAATCGCCATCAGCAAGTTAAAAATTGGCTGCACAATAACCACATCAAACATATTCATGTCCTCATTATACCAGAGGTGGCGCTATTTATACAGCCCGGCTTGCGAAAAGAGTTGTTTTACTGCCGTTCTTAAATCGTCATGCGGCATCAGTAGCACCTCCGGCGAAAACACCATAATGACAACATCAAACCCGCCCCGAATATGTGGCAATTCTAGTCGGATAATTTCGTAAATTCGGCGGCGGACACGATTGCGTTTGACGGCGGATTTAAGCACCTTTTTACTAATCACTACCGAAAACCGACCATGGCGGCGGCGTGGATTGGCAATATATTTCATGGTGAGCTGCGACGAGCGAATTGCCTGCCCGCGCGCATAGACGTAGCGCAGGCTACCATGACCATGAAATCGGTTGACGTGACGTAACATAGGTCCAGTATAGCAAAATCCCGCCCTGTTAGGCGAGGCGGGAGTTTACATTTAGATAGCGATTTTGGCGCGACCCTTGAGGCGACGGCGCTTCAGAACAGCGCGACCAGCCTTGGTCGAAACACGAGCTCGAAAACCGTGCGTCTTGGCGCGATGTCGCTTGTGTGGTTGAAATGTTCGCTTTGGCATATCGTCATTTAGTGTAGCCTTTTTTGACATTTTTTGCAAGCCATGGATAAATTTTCCACCGTTTCTGCTGCTTTTTCCACATATTTATCAGAGGTGGCTCATCGCTGTGGAAAAGTCACCTCGAGAGGCCCTGGATTTTATGATGGCGCCTGTGCTTGTGGAAAAGTCTGATTTTTTGCTATAGTAAAGTCATTAAGCTAGTTCCGAGGGGGAAGGTATT